>CALWGP010000034.1 GCA_944380095.1 uncultured Lachnospiraceae bacterium
TTTTCCTGAAGGCCCACCCGTTCCAGCAGGCGCATGGCTTCCGCCTCCGCCTCTTCTTTGGATTTCTTGAGCACCTTCATGGGCGCCAGGGTCATGTTTTCCAGGATCGTCTTGTTGGCAAACAGGTTAAAATGCTGGAAAACCATGCCGATCTTCTGCCGGTAGACATTCACGTTGGATTTGGGATCCGTAATGTCGTTGCCCTCAAACAGGATCGTCCCGCCCGTGGGCATTTCCAGCAGGTTTAAGGAGCGCAGGAAGGTGGATTTTCCGGAGCCGGAAGGCCCGATGATGACCACCACTTCCCCTTTGCGAATCTGCGCGTCGATGTGGTCCAGCACCTGCACTTTTCCGAAGGACTTGCACAGTCCCTTGATTTCAAATAAAACCTGTCCCTCAGCGTTCATTGACACGCAGCCTCCTTTCCAGTCTCGTAATCAGCGCGGAAAGGACGCTCACGCTGACCAGATAGATCAATGCCGCCCCAAACAGAGGCATATAGGGCTCGTAAGTCTGGCTTCTGACCGTATTGGCCCCGTGGGTCACGTCCGTCAGGGCGATGTAGCCGCAGATGGAAGTTTCCTTTAATAAGGTAATAAATTCATTTCCCAGCGCAGGCAGCACATTTTTGAAGGCCTGGGGGATAATGATATACCACATGGTCTGGATGTAGCTCAGTCCCAGGCTGCGGCCCGCTTCGAACTGCCCCTGGTCCACGGACATAATGCCGGAACGGATGATCTCCGCCACATAGGCGCCGGAGTTGATGCCGAAGGTCAGGATCGCCACCACCCGCTTGCTCACGTCCACGGAACCGAAAATAATATAGTACATAATCAGCAGCTGGATCATGGCCGGCGTTCCCCGGATCACGGTCAGATAGATTTTACAGATAAAATTCAGAATCCGGATGACAAGCGGCGGGCGCTCCATCTTGTCTGCGGAAGAACGGACCACCGCGATGAGCACGCCGATGATCACGCCTAAAATTACCGCGAAAAAGGAGACGGTATAGGTGGTTCCCAGACCGTTGGTAAAATATTTCCACCGGTCATCCGTGATAAAGTTGGCTATAAATTTGGCTTTTAAATCTTCCATATTCGGTTCACCCTGTCAAACTCTCAAAAAGGGGGCTGCCGCATTTTGCTGCGGCAGTCCCTTCCTTTTGTCGCTTCGTATCGTTTGCTTATTTCTGAACGATGATCACCTGGCTGGAGGTGGTGTAGGTATCCGTGAAGTCCACGCTCAGAAGTCTGTCCTCCGTCACGGTCATGCCGGCTGCGCCGAAGTCCGCCTTGCCGGAAACCACCGCGTTGACGATGGAATCAAATTCCATGTCTTCGATCTTGAGCTCATATCCCAGAATATCGCAGACCGCCTGGGCGATATCGGGGTCGATGCCCACGATTTCCTGGCTCTCATAATATTCATAGGGTTCGAAAGCCGCGTTGGTGGCCATCACCAGCGTTCCCTTGGAACGGTCCACTCCTTCGGGAGAGGTGTAGGGATGCTGTCCCGCTTCATCGCCGATGTAGTTGGCGATGATGGAATCCAGGGTGCCGTCCTCTTTCAGCTGCGCCAGGGCGCCATTGATCGCCTCGGTCAGTTCGGTATTGTCCTTGTTGACGCACATCGCATATTCTTCGGAAGAAAGCTCTTCGTCCAGAATCTTCAGGTCGTCGTTTTTGTCCACGAATGCCTTGGCCGGATTGCCGTCGATGATCACGCAGTCGATCTTGCCCTGCTTAAGCGCCTGGATCGCATCCGCTCCCTTATTATAACGCTCTACCGTGGAACCTTCGTTCTGCTCGTATTCCGTCGCCAGCTGGTCGCCGGTGGTGCCCAGCTGTACGCCGATGGTCTTGCCGGCCAGGTCAGCGGAACCGGTAATCGCTCCCTCTGCGGCTTCGCCTTCCGCGCTGTCCGTTGCAGCCGCTTCCGTCGCCTGCGTCTCTTCCGCTGCTGCGGTATCCGCTGCAGCGCTGCTTTCCACTGCCGTTTCTGCTGCCGCTGCAGTCTCAGTCTGTCCTTCGCCGCCGCATGCGGTCACAGACAGTGCCAGCACGGCGGCCAGCATCATTGCCATTGCCTTTTTCATAATCTTCTCCTCCTGCATATTTATTCATACTGTGGGGCGCTGTTTTCCAGGCGTCCCAACGAATACATCCATAGTATCACATTCTTAATAAAAATCAAGACTCAATTTTCCCGGAATCCTGCCTTGCTTTGCCCCGTTTTTTCTTCAATATGCATAGTTATTCCTGTTTTATACAGAATTTTTCCCAAAACGGGCGGTTCCGGCTTTACAAAGAACTTACATACTTATAACGGAATCCTGCTTTTACTTCTGCGTTCAAAAAGCTATGATACAAACTGCAACAAAGCAAAAAATCCAAAATCAAATCGGTATTTGAGAGGAGAACATTATTATGAAAAAAAGAATGATTTCTTTACTGGCAGCCGGGATCCTGGTAGTAGGCTCCCTGACAGGCTGCGGCAACACAACGGAAACCGAATCCCCTGCAGCGCAAAGCAGCGCTCCTGCAGCACAGGAAGCAGCGCCTGAAGAAAGCAGCGCAGCACAGGAAAGCGCTCCCGCAGAAGAGAGCAGCGCAGCTGAAGTAGCTGAAGCGAACACCGATCTGTCCGGTTCCGTGAGCATGTCCGGTTCCACTTCCATGGAGAAGCTGGCAAACGCCGTAGCGGAAAGCTTCATGGTAAAATACCCCAACGTAACCGTAACCGCTGAATTTACCGGTTCTTCCGCAGGGGTTGAGAGCGTTCTGGCAGGCAGCTGCGACATCGGCAACTCTTCCAGGGCCCTGACCGAGGACGAAAAGGCGGAAGGCGCTGTTGAAAATATCGTGGCAATCGACGGTATCGCAGTAGTGGTTGATCCCGCAAACACCGTAACCAACCTGACCAAAGACCAGCTGATCTCCATCTACACCGGCGAAACCACCAACTGGAGTGAAGTAGGCGGCGCTGACCAGGCGATCGTAGTAGTCGGCAGGGAAGCAGGTTCCGGCACCAGGGGCGCTTTCGAAGAACTGCTTGAGATCGAAGATGCCTGCGCATACGCAAACGAGCTGGATTCCACCGGCGCCGTTATGGCGAAGGTTGCTTCCACCCCCGGCGCAATCGGCTATGTATCCCTGGATGTCCTGGATGACACCGTAATCGCGGTCCAGCTGGACGGCGTAGACGCAACGGAAGAGAACATCAAGGCAGGCAGCTACTCTTTGTCCAGACCGTTCGTTATGGCAACCAAGGGTGAAATTTCCGAGCAGAAGCCCGAAGTACAGGAACTGTTCAACTACCTGGCTTCCGAAGAAGGACAGGAACTGATCAAGTCCGTTGGCCTGATCCTTCCCGAATAAACGAAACTGACATAAGAATGCGGCATAAGAACCGGAAAGAATCCTCCATAACCCAACTGGATTGTTTCCGGTTCTTTTTCAGGAAAAAACTTTTTATACGATAGTAACTCTGTAATTCTTTCCAAATGAAAGGTGACGAAATTCATGAACTCCATCGTCGGAAACAGCAAATCGAAATCCATGGTCGAAAAGTCAGCCCAGGTCATTTTTACCGTATGCGCCTTCTTCGCTGTCCTGGCCGTGGTTTCCATTACCGCTTACATGATTCTCAGCGGTACCCCCGCCCTGTCGCAGGTCGGCATCGCGGAACTTTTATTCGGAACCGTATGGAAGCCCACGGCTGCGGAACCCAGCTACGGCATCCTTTATGTTATACTCACTTCCATCGTGGGCACCACGATGGCCATTGTCCTGGGCGTGCCCATCGGCGTTTTCACCGCCATCTTCCTGGCGGAAACGGCGTCCAAGCGTCTGGCTGCCATCGTCCGGCCCGCCATCGAACTGCTGGCAGGCATTCCTTCCGTTATTTACGGCCTGCTGGGCATTATGCTCCTTTGCCCTGCCATGTATAAACTGGAACAGGTTATTTTCGCGGACTCTTCCACCCATCAGTTCACCGGCGGCGCAAACCTTCTGTCCGCTGTCCTGGTGCTGGCCATTATGATCCTGCCTACGGTCATCAACATCAGCGAATCCGCCCTGCGCAGCGTGCCCTCCAGCTTAAAGGCCGCTTCCCTTGCCATGGGCGCTTCCGAAATCCAGACCATTTTTAAGGTGATCCTGCCCGCGGCAAAGTCCGGCATCGTGACGGCCATCGTCCTGGGCGTGGGCCGCGCCATCGGCGAAGCCATGGCCATCAGCTTAGTCTCCGGCAGCAGCGTCAACGCGCCTTTCCCGTTCAACTCCGTGCGCTTTTTGACCACGGCCCTAGTTTCCGAGATGGGCTATGCGTCGGATCTGCACAGACAGGTGCTGTTCACCATCGGGCTTGTCCTGTTTGCCTTTATCATGTTCATCAACCTGGGGCTCACCCGGATCCTGAAGGGAGGCGCTAAGCATGAATAGCAGCATTTACGATAAGAAAATCCGCCCTTCGGACTATGTCCTCAAAGGGCTCATCTACCTGGCGGCGGCCTTTTCCATCGCCCTGCTTGTGGCCATCATGGGATATGTGTTCGTGCGCGGCATTCCCCAGATCACCTGGCAGTTCCTTACCACGGCGCCCAGCACCATCAAGGGCACCTTCGGCATTGCCGGCAACATTTTAAATACCCTGTATATCATCGTAATCACGCTGCTCATCGCCACCCCGCTGGGTGTGGGAAGCGCCATTTACCTGAATGAATACGCCAAACCCGGCCGCCTGGTGAGGCTGATCGAGTTTACCACGGAAACCCTTTCCGGTATCCCGTCCATCATCTTCGGCCTGTTTGGCATGGTATTTTTCGGCCAGAGCTTACGGCTTGGCTACTCCATCCTCACCGGCGCATTTACGCTGACGCTGATGATCCTGCCCCTGATTACAAGGAATACGCAGGAGGCGCTCAAAACCGTGCCCCTTTCCTACCGAAGCGGCGCCCTTGGCATCGGCGCCACCAAATGGTATATGATCCGCACGATCCTGCTTCCCTCCGCCATGCCCGGCATCATCACCGGCATCATCCTGGCCATCGGCCGGATCGTAGGCGAGTCCGCGGCCCTTTTGTTCACCGCGGGAAGCAGCTACCTGCTGCCCCGCACCGCCTCCGGCTACCTGACCAAAATCCTGGAATCCGGCGGCACCATGACCATCCAGCTGTATTTGAGCATGTCAAAGGCGCAGTACGACGCGGCTTTCGGCATCGCGGCAGTACTTTTGGTCATTGTCCTGATCATTAACTTTTTAACCAAGGTACTTTCGAGAAAATTCGACGTATCCAAAATCGACTGATAGGGTGAAAACATGAGTGAAATTAAAATCAGCACGAGAAACTTAAATTTATTTTACGGCGATAACCACGCCTTAAAAGACATCGACATGGACATGAAGGCCGGTTCCATCACCGCCTTCATCGGCCCTTCCGGCTGCGGCAAGTCCACTTTCCTAAAAACCTTAAACCGGATGAACGACCTGGTTCCCAATGTCAAGATTACCGGCGAGGTCAAAATCGACGGCGAAGACGTATACGATCCCAAGGTGGACGTTACCCTGCTGCGCAAAAAAGCCGGCATGGTCTTCCAGCAGCCCAACCCCTTCCCCATGAGCATCTACGACAACATCGCCTACGGTCCCAGGATCCACGGCATCAAAAACAAGGCGAAACTGGATGAGATCGTGGAAACCAGCCTGCGAAACGCCGCTATTTTCGACGAAGTAAAAGACCGCCTGAAAAAGTCCGCCTTAGGCCTTTCCGGCGGCCAGCAGCAGCGTCTGTGCATCGCCCGGGCCCTGGCGGTGGAACCGGAAATCCTTCTGATGGACGAACCCACTTCCGCCCTGGACCCCATTTCCACCATGAAAATCGAGGACCTGATGGAAGACCTCAAGAAAAAATACACCGTGGTCATCGTCACCCACAACATGCAGCAGGCAGCCCGTATTTCCGACGATATCGCCTTCTTCCTGGTGGGCGAAATGGTGGAGTTTGGCAACACCAAGGAAATCTTTTCCCATCCCAAGGACAAACGCACGGAAGACTATATTACCGGCCGTTTCGGCTGATCGGCGCCCCCGGCCCATCAAAATAAAATGCCGCCTTTTGCTGCGGCAGATAGGAGAAATCATATGACAACCAGAAAGTTATTCACACAGGAGCTCAAAGCCCTCTGCGACAGCCTGGAAGAAATGGGCAACATGGTGGAAGCTTCCTTAAATAACCTGTTTTTTGCAATCGAAAACAAGGACCAGTCCCTGGCGCAGCAGATCATCCGGGACGACAGGAACGTCAACAGCATGGAGCGCAGCATCGAATCCCAGTGTCTTGCGCTGATCACCCGCCAGCAGCCCATCGCCAGCGACCTTCGGATGGTTTCCTCCATCCTGAAAGTGGTCACCGATATCGAACGCATCGGCGACCATGCTTCCGATATCGCCGAGCTGGTGCTGCGTTTGAGCCATACCCAGCTGGAAACCTATTCCGGCCACATCCAGCCCATGATTACCGCTTCCCGCGAAATGGTCCATTCCGCCGTGGGCGCTTTCATCGCCCGGGACCGTGAAAAATCCGCCCTGGTCATCCAGTCCGACGACGTGGTGGACGAACTGTTCAACAAGGTGAAAAACGACATCGTCCTGCGCCTGAAAGAAAGCGGCGAAGAAGCCGACGAATACGTGGACGTGCTGATGATCGCCAAATATCTGGAACGCATCGGCGACCATGCGGTAAACATCTGCGAATGGGAAATTTTCAGGGAAACCGGCTCCATCGAAAATACCCTGATCCTGTAAGTTTCAGCCATCTTACCAACATTTGTCTATCGTATAAAAAGGCAAGCCCTCCGGAAGTTCCATGTTCCGGGGGGCTTGCCTTATCGTACGCTCATTGCGCGGCTTTTGTGCGCCTTATGCTTCTTCGCTGAACTGGTCCTTGCCTACGCCACACAGGGGGCATACCCAGCTGTCCGGAATGTCCTCAAAAGCAGTCCCTGCAGCGATGCCGTTATCCGGGTCGCCCACAGCAGGATCATATACATAGCCGCATACATCGCAAACATATTTCTTCATGATATCGCTCTCCTTTTTGTGAGGGTTAGTCTGTACAGCATTTATTTTACCTCTTTTGACGCAAAAAAGCCAGCTCTAATTACCGGCTTTTTTCCCACAGTTTTTACCATTCCAGCAGGGCCGTCCCCCAGGTCAGTCCCGCCCCGAATCCGGAGAGCACGATCTTGTCCCCTCTTGAAAGCATCCCTTTTTGGTTCATTTCATCCAGCAGGATGGGGACGCTGGCCGCGGAAGTATTGGCGCAGTGATCCAGGTTCACGGGGAATTTTTCCTCTCCCGCTTTCAGCCGTTTTTCTACGGAATGGATGATCCTCACATTGGCCTGGTGCAGGACGAACCACCGCACGTCCTGGGGGGCCGTTTTGGTCTTTTCCAGCACCCTTGCGATGGAAGCGGGCACAGTGGTCACCGCAAACTTATACACTTCCTGTCCGTCCATGTGCACGAACCGCAGGTCGGTGGGATTGCTCACCAGGGGATTGTTGTTGGGCCGGCCGGGACAGGAGAGCACCACGCCCTTCTCCCCGTCGCTTCCCTGTTCAAAGCCCAAAAGCCCCGTTTCGTCCGCACGCACCACTGCGGCGCCCGCACCGTCCCCGAACAATACGCAGGTGCTTCGGTCCGTCCAGTCCATAATCCGGGATAAGACTTCCGCGCCGATAATCAGCCCGGTGCGGTAAATCCCCGCATGGATATAGGCGTAGGCCGTATGCAGGGCAAACAAAAAGCCCGAGCAGGCCGCGTTGATATCAAAGGCCGCCGCGCGGTCCGCCCCCAGGGCCGCCTGCACGGTGCAGGCGCAGGAGGGGGTGATGTTGTCCCCCGTTACCGTCCCCACGATGATAAAGTCCAGTTCCTGCGCCGAAACGCCGCTGTTTTCCAAAGCCCTGCAGGCTGCCTCCACAGACAGGGAGGCCGTGGTTTCCTCCTTTGCCAGATGGCGGGTCCCAATCCCCGTACGCGTCCGGATCCATTCGTCCGAAGTATCCATGATTTTCGAAAGGTCGTCGTTTGTTACCGTAGTCTGCGGCAGCGCGCTCCCGGTCCCTAAAATCCGAACTGTCATTTCCTGCTCAATTCCTCCATAATTTCCGCTACATGCTCCATCTTCCGGGCTTTCCAGGCGTTTTCTCCCGCGAATAAAAGACCGTTTTCCACGTCCCCGCGCACCGCTGCGATCAGCGCTTCCGTGATGCAGTAGGGTGTTTCTCCGGGCCGGCAGGAAGTGATGCATCCGTGGCATCTGCCGTGGGGGATCCGCTCCTTTGCCGCCCGTTCCAGAAAGGCGTTGCGGATGGCCCTGCCGGGCATGCCCACGGGGCTTTTGGTCAGTACGATATCTTCCCGCTTCGCCCGGATATACGCCTGTTTATAGGCGTCCGCCGCGTCGCATTCCCAGGTGGTGACAAACCTTGTGGCCATCTGCACTGCATCCGCCCCCAGGGCCAGGGCACGGTCCATATCCGCCCTGTCGTAAATTCCTCCCGCCACTGCCACCGGGATCTTCTTTCCTGCGGCTTTGGAATACTCCGCCGCAAATTCCAGGATGCTGCGGATTTCTTCCTCGTAATGCAGGGCCGGGATATCTTCCAGCTGTTCTGCCGAAAATCCCAGATGGCCTCCGGCCAGGGGGCCTTCCACCACCAAAAGATCCGGCACGGCCCGGTACTTTTTCTTCCAGTAGCGGCAGATCACTTCCGCCGCCTTCCGGCTGGAAACGATGGGCGCCAGGGCCGCCCGTTTCGGGCCGTTTTCGCTGCCGTAATCCGCCCTGCTGCCGGCCGCCTTCTTTTTTTCCTCGCCCGCCGCCGCTGCCGCGGGAAGGGTCATGGGCAGTCCGGCCCCGGAAATCACCAGGTCCGCGCCCGCTTCCACCGCCGCTTCCACATAGGCCTCATATTCCCGGGTGGCTACCATGATATTGACGCCGATTACGCCATGGGGGGCGATGCGGCGGGCTTTGCGGATTTCCTTCCCCACGGCCCGCAGGTTCGCTTCCAGCGGGTTCGTATCGTAGTCCGGTTCCCGGTAGCCGATCTGGGCCGTGGAAATAATGCCCACTCCCCCGCAGGCCGCCACGCTGCCGGCCAGTCCCGAAAGACTGATCCCTACGCCCATGCCGCCCTGGATAACCGGCACGGGGACGCTGTATTCTGCGATCTTCAGTCCTGTCATGACTGCGCCTTCAGTCCTTTCCCACCGCAAAGGTCAGCTCGGCCTGCACCACCAGCCGGTCGCCTGCCCAGGCTTTAGCGCTGCCGATGCCCATGGGGCCCTTGCTCTTGATGATTTCCGTTTCCAGGGTAAGTACGTCGCCCGGAAGGACTTTGCCTTTGAACTTCGCGGAATTGATGGCGCCGAAATACGCGATTTTCCCCTTATTTTCCGGCAGGCTCAAAATCGCCACCGCCCCGGTCTGGGCCAGCGCCTCCACGATCAGCACCCCCGGCATCACCGGTTCCTGCGGGAAGTGTCCCGCAAAATACGGCTCGTTGTAGCTGACGCATTTTTTCGCCACCGCCCGTTTCCCGGGCTCCAGCTCTTCCACCGTATCGATCAGCAGCATCGGCTGTCTGTGGGGGATGATTTCCATGATTTCCTTCGTCGTCAATACAGACATGTTTCCTCCTTCCGGCGTCCAAACGCCCCTGTTTTACTCTTCCCAGCGCTTCAGCAAAAGAGACGCATTGTGCCCGCCAAACCCCAGCGAATTGGTCAGGGCATAGCGGATTTCTTCCCTTACCGGCTCTTTGCAGTAATCCAGGTCGCACTCCTCATCGGGGACCTGATACCCTACTGTAGCATGAAGGAAGCCTTCCTGCAACTCCTTGACGCAGGCGATCATTTCCACCGCGCCCGCCGCGCCCAGAAGGTGTCCCACCATGGATTTGGTGGAATTGATCTTTAAGTTCTTCGCATGTTCCCCGAAGCACAGGTGCAGGGCCCGTGTTTCAAACAGGTCGTTGTGATGGGTTGCGGTGCCGTGGGCGTTGACGTAGGTTACTTCTTCCTTCGCCACGCCTGCGTCCGCCATGGCGTATTCCATGGCCTTTGCCGCCCCGGAACCGTCCTCCGCAGGGGAAGTGATATGGAATGCGTCGGAAGTGCAGCCATAGCCCACCAGTTCCGCATAAATCTTCGCGCCCCTGGCTTTTGCGTGCTCCAGCTCTTCGAGCACCACAATGCCCGCGCCCTCGCCCATGACAAAGCCGCTTCTTTCCTTATCAAAGGGGATAGAACAGCGCTTCGGGTCTTCGCTTGTGCTCAGGGCAGTCAGGGCCGTAAAGCCCGCCACGCCCATCGGGGTGATGCTGCTTTCCGTTCCCCCGGCCACCATCACTTCCGCTTCCCCGTACTGGATGCTGCGGAAGGCTTCGCCGATGGAATTGGTACCCGTAGCGCAGGCCGTGACCACGTCGATGCTCTTACCCTTTAAGCCAAACTGGATGGACACGTTTCCGGCCGCCATGTTGGAAATCATCAAAGGGACCATCAGCGGGTTGATCCGGCCGGGCCCTTTTTCCAGCAGTTTGGAATGCTCCCTTTCCAGCGTCTGCAAAGAACCGATGCCGGAACCTACGGAAGTTCCCACCCGGAAAGGGTCTTCCTTTTCCATGTTAAGCCCCGCGTCCTCGATGGCCTCTTTTGCCGCTGCCACCGCGTACTGGCAGAACGCTTCCATCCTTCTGGCCGCCCTGGGATCCATATACTGTTTTGCGTCAAAGCCCTTCACTTCCGCCGCCAGTTTACACTTATAGCCCTCGGTATCGAATTTGGTGATGGGACCGAATCCGGTCCTGCCTTCCTGAATCCCTTCCCAGAATTTTTCCACGGAAAGGCCGATGGGGGTGATGGCTCCCATCCCCGTTACCACTACTCGTCTGCTCATTTTTCAATCTTCCTCCACTCCGCTACATGGACATGCCGCCGTCTACGGAAATCACCTGGCCGGTGATATAACGGGCCCTGTCGCTGGCTAAAAAGGCCACGGTTTCCGCAATGTCTTCCGTCTGTCCCACCTGTTTCATGGGAATCTGGGACAGCACCGCTTCCTTTGCGCTGTCCGTCATGGCCTGGGTCATTTCCGTATCGATAAATCCCGGCGCTACAGCGTTTACGGTAATGCTGCGCCCCGCCAGTTCCCTGGCCACGCTTTTGGTCAGTCCGATGACGCCGGCCTTGCTGGCCGCGTAGTTGGCCTGGCCCGCGTTGCCCAGGATGCCCGTAACGGAGGACAGGTTGATGATCCGGCCGCTGCGCTGTTTCAAAAATGCCTTGTAGAAATGATGGATCGTATTGAACGTCCCCTTCAGGTTGGTATCCATCACTGCGTCGAAATCCGCTTCGGAAATCCGCATCAGCAAATTGTCCCGGGTAATTCCCGCGTTGTTGACCAGGATGTCAATGTGTCCGAAGGTCTTTAAGGCAAACTCCGCCATTTCCCTGCAGGCTTCAAAATCCGCCACACTGCACTGCACCGTTTCGGCCCTGCGTCCCATGGCCCGGATTTCCTGCGCCACTTCCTCCGCCCTCTGTGCGGATCCGTTGTAGTTGATGATCACGTCCGCGCCGTATTTTGCCAGCGTCAGGGCGATCTGTCTGCCGATCCCGCGGCTGGCGCCCGTTACCAGCGCCGTCTTTCCTTCCAGCATACTGTTGTCCTTTCCGTGTCAAAGCGGGCCCTTACGCCAGCGCTTCCTTCACTGCTGCGATGTCCTCTGCCTTCTCCACGTGAAGGCAGGGAATGTTTTTGTCGATCTTTCTTAAAAATCCGCTCAGGGTTTTCCCCGGGCCGATCTCCACAAAGGTCGTCACCCCGTCTGCAATCATGCGTTCCATGGTCTGCTGCCATTTCACGGAAGCGCTCACCTGTCTGGCCAAAAGGGGCTTAATCTCTTCCTTTTTCGTCACATAGTCCGCCGTTACATTGGCAAGATAGGGGATGGCGGGATCGAAAACCTCCACGCCTTCCAGCGCTTCTTCCAGCTTTTTCCCCGCGCCGGACAGCATGGGGGAATGGAAGGGGCCGCTTACCTGCAGGGGGACGCAGCGCTTTGCCCCTGCTTCCTTCAGTTTCTGCGCGGCAGCGTCCACCGCGGCCTGCTCCCCGGTAATGACGATCTGGCCGGGACAGTTATAGTTGGCCACGCCTACCTGTCCCTGGATTTCCTGACAGACCGCTTCCACAACGTCCCCGTTTAATCCCAGCACAGCGGTCATGGCGCCGCCCGTGGGCACCGCTTCCTGCATGTACAGTCCCCTTTTTGCCACCAGGGAAAACAGATCCCTGTCGCTCATCGCCTGCGCTGCCGCAAGGGCCCCGTACTCTCCCAGGCTTAAGCCCGCCGCTGCGCCGGCTTTTATCCCTTCCTGCTCCAGTACGCGCAGCATGGCGATTTCCGCCGCCAGCATGGCGATCTGGGTATATTTTGTGATATGGATTTCTTCATTGGGTTCAAAGCAGATCTTTGCCACCGGAAGGCCGGAAGCTTCCTGCGCCAGCGTGAAAACTTCTGCCGCCAGGGGGAACCGCTCATAAAAATCCTTTCCCATTCCCACGTACTGGGAACCCTGCCCCGGAAAAATAAATGCTGTTTTTCCCATCGTCCTTCTCCTGTTATTTTCTGTTACAAAACTGGTTACAATTTGGTTTGGCTTTTGGCTTTTTGAATGAAGGTGCCGGAATCCGGCGAATAGTTTGAGTTTCTATTATTTTGAATATCAAAGTATTAGGGTCTTAAGCAGGGGCTGCCGGTTTCCCTGCGGTCATACCGCGGCGACAGCCCCAAAATTTAACGGTTTAACAGTGCTTCTGCCTGTCCCATCATCTCTTCGATCATTTCCTGACAGGTCTGCTCTTTTTTCACCAGGCCGGCAATCTGCCCGGCCATCAGCGTGCCGTTGACCACGTCTCCGTCGATCACCGCCTTGCGCAGCGATCCTAAGGTCAGATACTCCAGCTGTTCGAAAGAAGCTCCCTCTTTCTCCAGCTTCAGGTATTCCCTGGTCATTTTGTTGCGGATCTGGCGGACCGGATGGCCTGTGCTCATGCCGGTCACTTCGGAATCGATGTCCTTGGCCTTAACCACCTTTTCCTTATAGGCGGGATGCACGATGGACTCTTTTGCCACCACGAAACGGGTGCCGATCTGCACGCCCTCTGCCCCCAGCATCATGGCTGCGGCAATCCCCCTGCCGTCCGCGATCCCTCCGGCCGCAATCACCGGGATGGACACCGCATCCACTACCTGGGGAACCAGCGCCATGGTGGTGGTGGAACCGATATGTCCGCCCGATTCCATGCCCTCTGCCACTATAGCGTCCGCGCCTGCGCGCTCCATCAGCTTGGCAAGTCCAACGCTTGCCACCACAGGAATGACTTTTACGCCTGCGGCCTTCCACATGTCCATGTATTTGGCCGGGTTGCCGGCCCCGGTGGTAACGACTTTAATGCCCTCTTCCACCACGATTTTCGCCACTTCGTCCGCGTTGGGATTTAAGAGCATAATGTTTACGCCAAACGGCTTATCCGTAAGCTCCTTGGCCTTGCGGATCTGGTCCCGGACCACTTCCGGGGGTGCGCTGGCCGCCCCGATCAGTCCCAGGCCGCCCGCGTTTGCCACGGCAGCGGCCAGATGGTACTCCGCCACCCAGGCCATGCCGCCCTGGATAATGGGATATTCGATTCCCAGAAGCTCTGTGATCTTCGTCTTCATCGATTACGCTTCAATACCCTGTGCTTTGATATACTCAACCACATCGCCAACCGTCGTCAGCTTCTCCAGATCCTCGGAAGGGATCTCGATTCCGTACTCTTCTTCAAAAGCCATAACCAGTTCGAAAAGATCCAGGGAGTCTGCGCCCAGATCGTCTTTGAAAGATGTTTCTTCCGTGATTTCCACATCATCCAGATTCAGCTGCTCCCGGATGATCTCAGCGATTTTTTCCAACATGATACAATCTCCTTTAACTTGAAAAATCGTCGTTCGGTAATTTGACACTCAAAGTATATTATCAGTCATTTCACTTGTCAACCGTTTTCCGTTATTTTCCTTCCAAAAGCGCCTGATAAACTTCCCTCCTGGAAATTCCCCTGTCTTTCGCCGCCTGTTTCATGGCTTCCTTGCGGTCTGCGCCGCAGCTTTCATAGAAAGCCACATGCTCCGGGATGGAAAGGGTCTGCCACTGCTTTTTTTGCTCTTCTTGCTTTTCCTTTCGGTCGCGGCCTTCTGCGACGATCACATATTCCCCCCTGGGTTCATTTTCCTCATAATAGCGGATGGCTTCGGACACTGTGACGCACATCACGTCCTCAAACTTTTTGGTCAGCTCCCTGCACAGGGCGATTTTCCTGTCGCCCAGCCGGTCAAAAAGTTCCTGCAAAAAGCGCTTCAGATGATGGGGCGCCTCATAAAAAATGATGGTGCGGGCCTCGTTTTCGCAGTCTTCCCACACTGCTTCCCGCTCCTTTTTCTCTGCGGGCAAAAAGCCCTCGAAACAAAACCGCCGCGCAGGAAGGCCCGACAGGGTCAGGGCCACGATACAGGCCGCCGGGCCGGGCAGGCTGGTAATCCGGATCCCTTCTTTGCGGCAAAGCTGCACCAGCACTTCCCCGGGATCGGAAATGGCGGGGGTTCCCGCGTCCGTAATCAGGGCGATGTCCTTTCCTTCGTGAAGCTGGCGGATCAGGACATGGGCCTTTTCCACTTTATTGTATTCGTGATAGCTGGTCATTGGCGTATGGATATCGAAATGATTCAGCAGGCGGATGCTGTTCCTCGTATCCTCCGCCGCAATCAGATCCACGCTTTTGAGCGTTTCCACCGCCCGGGGCGTCATATCCCCCAGATTGCCGATGGGCGTCGCGCATAAATACAGGGTTCCTGCCATGTCCTTACGTTCCTTTCCTTATCCCTCTGTCCGGGACGGGTCCAAAGCCGCCCCGTCTTCCGGCAAAAGACCGCCTTCCGTATACCGGTTGGCCGCGTTCCAGAGAATCCACTCCTCATATCCCGCATCGTACACCGCCCGGATCTGGTCCCGGATCTGCTGGGGGCCGTACTGGATGTGTCCCGCCACCCAGGTGGCCGTGAAATCCTGCAGCCAGGGCCGCACGACGGCCGTAACCTCCTCCGTAGGCTCCATGGCAGCGATCTCTTCCTTTGTAAAAGGGATCACCTGCGGTTCTGTGTCGTTGCCGGATACGGATGCGTCGTTTCCCGATACGGCGGAATTGCCCGATACGGCGGCATTGCCCGATACGGACACGTCGTTGCCGGACACCGCCCCCGTGCTTTTCGCTGTCCCTTCCAGCTTCGGATCCAGTCCCGCCAGCACCTTCCGGGAAGCCTGCATGGCCGCCAGCACCGTGTCATAGGGCTGGGCGTCGGGTACCGGGATATCATAGTTATAGGGGCCGTAATGGGAAGGGTATACCATGGGGCTGATGGCGTCCAGGACAGAGCACAGCTGCGAATAGTCCTGTCCCACGATCTGCTGGTCGATTTCACTGTCGATCACCACCCCGTACACGTCCGCAGACACCGCCGCCCCCATGGCGTGCAGCGCATCCGCCGCATAGGAGACAAATTCCGTGACTGCGTCCTCTTTGGTCTTCCCTTCCGCCAGCGGCCCGAAGTCCACCTGCTTCATGCCGCTGTCCGTGGAAAACCGGACATAATCAAACTGCACTTCATCAAAGCCCAGTTCTATGGCCCCTTTGGAAACTTCCACCAAATAGTCCCACACCCCGGGCTCGTAAGGGTTGACCCAGGCCAAGCCGTCCTTATCGTAAAACACGGTGCCGTCCGCGTTATGCAGGCTCCATTCGGGTTTTGCCTCCGCCAGGAAAGGATCCTTAAACGCCACAATCCTGGCAATCAGGTAGATCCCTTTTTCCTTACACTTTTGAACCAGCGAAGGCATATCCTGCACATAGCGCTTTACCGCCCCGATCTGGGAAACCAGGGGCGTATCCATCTCGCAAACCACACGGCCTTCGTCGTTTTTTACGTCGATTACCAGGGTATTCAGCTCCGTCCGGTCCACCAGGTCGATGAGGGAATCCATATTGGAGGTGCCCGCCATAGGGCCGGTGACATAAATCCCCTTTACCTTCACCCGCTCTTTTTCCGGTATTTCCGGCTCAGTTTCCTCCGTTTCCTCCTGTAGCCTTGCATCGGCGTCCGCTTCAGTCCCCGGTTCCGTCCGGGCCATCGTTTCCACGGCCGGTCCTTCTTTGCTTTCCTGCGTGTTTGCGTCGGACTGTGTCTCCCCGGTCATTTCCGTCAGCGCAGCGGTCTGCACGGTTTTGGCGCATCCTGCCGCCGCAGCCAGCATCACGGCGAGGGCCAGCGCAGCCGTTATCTTTCTTCCCATCCCTCTGATTCCTCTCTTTTCCTTCTGTCAGTAGCCGTAAATTTCCCGGATTTCTTCCGTATAGACGCCCGGCTCCCGGTAAATCACCAGCGGGCGCTCCACCTTCAGGCGGGGATTGCCTCCCCGGACCGCCTGCAGCAGCACCATGTTGGGCTCCCGGTCCCAAAAGGGATAAACCAGGCGCATCCGTTTAGGCTCCAGCCGGTATTTCATCAGGACACCCATAATTTCCGCCAGGCGAAACGGCCTGTGGACCAAAAAAAAGCTGCCGCCCGGCGCCAGCACCTTCGCCGTCTGCGACGCCACATCCTCAAAGGTGCAAAGAATCTCATGGCGCGCAATGGCTTTGGGCCCCTGTTCATTGAGCAGGCCGTGCCGTCCGATCATGTAGGGGGGATTGCAGGTTACGGCATCAAAAGAAGCAGCCGGAAATAGACTGCCTGCCTCTTTTAAATCCCCCTGTATGATGGAAACGCTGTCTTCCAGGCCGTTTAAGGCCACGCTCCTTGCCGCCATATCGGCGCTCTCCGGCTGGATTTCCAGTCCCGTCAGACGCGACGCCCGGGTTTTCCCCCGCAAAAGCAGAGGGATGATGCCTGTCCCGGTTCCCAGATCCAGCACCTTCGCCCCGCTGCGGATTCCTTCCGCCGCAAAACCGGACAGAAGGACCGCATCCATCCCGAAGCAGAACCGGGCCGGATCCTGGATGATCCGGTAACCGTTTCTTAGCAGCTCGTCCACCCGTTCCCCGGGCTTTAAAAGTCCTTCCGGTACAGGATCCGGCCCGGCTTTCGCCTGCAAACGATCCTCAGTCATCCAGCTTCGACTTGCCTCCCTTTTTGTCTTCCCGTTCCAGCTTCTCCAGTTCTTTCAAATCCTTTTCGTCCGCGCCGCCGCCTTTTTTGCCCCGTCCGTGCTTTCTGCGGAATTTCAGCTGGTCCGCCCGGTACTCCCGGATTTCCTTCTCGTCGTTGACCGTAACGATCACCTTCACCTGCTGGCGCAGCACGTTCACCGCCGATACTTCACCCTTAAACCCGTCGTCCGTGGTCACGTAGTCCCCGGGATTGGGCAGCTTGCGGTTCAGCTCTTCGTAGGTTTCTTCCTCGTGCTTTAAGCAGCACATCAGCCTGCCGCACACCCCGGAAATTTTGGCGGGATTTAGGGACAGGTTCTGTTCCTTGGCCATTTTGATGGAAACCGGCACAAACTCCGACAGGTGGCTGTGACAGCACAGCACCCGGCCGCAGATGCCGATCCCGCCCAGGATCTTCGTCTCGTCGCGCACCCCGATCTGGCGCAGCTCAATCCGGGTCTTGAACACTCCGGCCAGATCCTTCACCAGCTCCCTGAAATCGATCCTGCCGTCCGCCGTAAAATAAAACAGCACCTTGTTGTTGTCAAACGTATACTCCGCGTCGATGAGCTTCATCTCCAGCCCGTGTTTGGCAATTTTTTCCAGACAGATGCGGAACGCTTCCTTTTCCTTGACCTTGTTGCCGGCCTCCTGCTCGTCGTCCCGCTGGGTCGCAAGCCGAAGCACCGGCTTTAGGGGCTGGACCACCCTGCCGTCCTCCACTTCCCTGGGGGCGCCTACCACGGTGCCGTATTCCACCCCCCGGGCCGTTTCCACGATCACATGGTCCCCCCGCTTCACCTGGAAATGCAGCGGGTCAAACCAGTAAATCTTTCCCGCCGTCCGGAATCTCACTCCGATTACCTTTGTCATCTATTCCTCCTTAAGCCTCCCTCAGGAATTCTCCTGAATCGTCAAAAGCAAAAGTTCCATCGTCAGATCGAAACTGACATTGGCGGCCAGCCGGGCTTTCGCCTTGTCCAGCGCCTCCAGGATCTTCTGGATCCCTTCGTAGGAACTGCGGTCGGCCACCTTTTTAATATACTGTATTTCCTCCCGGAAAATCAAGTGATTTGCGTCATTCATGGCCTTGAACATCAGCACGTCCCGGTACCACACCGCCAGGATGTCCAGATAGTTCGTCACATCCAGCTGATATTCCGTAATATGCCGGATGGAGGTCACGATTTCCGACAGCTCCATCTCATGGATGTATTTTAAAAGCGTCACCGCTTCTTCTTTCACTTTGTCAAATTCTTCGCTGGAGGCCAGCTGTTTGGCCCGGCCGATATTTCCCCGGGAAAAAGCCGTGCACACTTCGGCCCGGTAATCAGGCACCTGCAGCGTTTCCATCAGGTATTTTTTCACCTGGCCGTCCGGGACGGGGCGCATGTTCAGCGTCACGCAGCGGCTGATCACCGTGGGCAGGATGGACTCCGTGCCGTTGGCCAGGATGAGGATCACGCCGTATTCCGGCGGCTCCTCCAGGGTTTTAAGCAGGGCGTTCTGGGCCTGCACCGTCATTTTTTCCCCTTCCGCGATCAGATATACCTTATAGGGCCCCTGATAGGGCCGGATGGCAATATCCGCGTTGACCTGCTTGCGGATATCGTCCACACTGATGGAATTGGGTTTTTCGTGGATCACCCGGATAATGTCCGGATGGTTGCCGGAAAGCGCCTGACGGCAGGAGCGGCATTCCTGGCAGGGCTCGTCCCCGCCCCGCTCGCACTGCAGCGCCATGGCGAAAATCCTGGCGATAAATTCCTTTCCGGAATTGCGTTCCCCGTTGATCAGATAGGCATGGGAAATCCTCTTCTGCCGCAAAGCCGTCTGCAAATGTCCCCGGATCTGTTCCTGCCCTACAATATCTGCAAATTTCGCCATACTTTCCCTCCTTCCAAAGCGTGCTCATCCCTGTGTCCGGGCGTCCCTGCGCAAAAATCCCCGGATATATTCCCGGATTTCTTCCAGGCAGCCCTCCAGCCCGCTGTTTTGAAACCGCCGCCGGATGGAGGCCTCTTTTAGCTTTTCCTCCGAAAAGTCCTCCTCATCCGACAGAAACCGGCGGCACATTTCCGCATATCTGGGCTGCTTTTGGGCCCGTTCCCGATCCAGCGCCCTCTGCAGCCGTTCCCCGTCTTCCACTTCTATATAAACCGGGACTAGGGCTTCTTCCCCAAAATACCGGCGCATGGCCGCATAGGACTCAAGCGTTCCCACGGTCAGGTAATTTTGGCGCGCCAGGTCCACCTGTCCGTCGTCCACCGTAAAATAGTTCCAGATCCCGTGCACCGTATGATAAGATCGCAGTTCAATCACCCGTCCCTGTCCGGACAGGCGCTTAAGCTGCTTTTCATCGGTGAAAATGTAGTCCTTCCCGTCCGTCTCCCCGCTGCGGATGGGCCGCGTGGTATAGGGCACCAGCGTCCGGAAGGAAAACTCCCCTTCCCCCAAAAGCTGCCGGTAGATCGTGTCCTTTCCGCAGGAACTTTTTCCCATGATGTAAAAAATCCGTCCCATGTTCACCCTTCTTCGTCTTCGGCCCAGGCCAGGGCAGCGCGCACCGCCCGCTTCCAGCCCTTCCGGCGGGCCGTTCGTTCCTCCTCTTGCATGGAAGGGACAAAGGTCCTCTCCAGCGCCCAGTTATTTTTGATATCCGCCCGGTCCTTCCAGAAGCCTGCGGAAAGGCCGGCCAGGTATGCCGCGCCCAGCGCCGTCGTCTCGATGCACTGCGGCCGCAGCACCTCTTTGTCCAGGATATCCGCCTGGAACTGCATCAGCAGGTCGTTGGCGCTGGCCCCGCCGTCCACCCGGAGACCTTTCAGCCGGATCTTGGCGTCTTTTTCCATGGCCCCGATCACATCCTGGGTCTGATAGGCCAAAGATTCCAGGGCGGCCCTTACGAAATGCTCCTTCGAAGTGCCCCGGGTCAGGCCCGCAACCAGGCCCCGTGCGCGGGGATTCCAGTAAGGGGCGCCCAGTCCCGTAAAGGCCGGCACCACGTATACGCCTCCCGTATCCGGCACCGCTTTGGCGTATTCCTCGGACTGGGGCGCGCTCTTTAACATACGCATCTCGTCCCGCAGCCACTGCAGGGCCGCCCCCGCCACAAATACGCTGCCCTCCAGGGCGTAAAGCTTTTCCCCTTCGCAGCCGGCCGCGATGGTGGTCAGCAGGCCGTTCTCGGAAACAATGGGGGTTTCCCCCGTATTCATCAGCAGAAAGCACCCCGTCCCGTATGTATTCTTCGCCTCCCCGGGTTCAAAGCAGCACTGTCCGAACAGGGCGGCCTGCTGGTCCCCGGCTGCCCCGCCGATGGGGATTTCCCCGCCGATCACGGTTTCGTCGGTCATCCCGTACACACAGCTGGAAGGCTTCACTGCAGGCAGCATGGACTCGGGAATGCCGAAATAGTCCAGAATCTCCCGGTCCCATTCCCGCTTATGGATATCAAAAAGCATGGTGCGGGATGCGTTGGTGGTGTCGGTAACGAATACTTTTTCCCGGGTCAGGTTCCAGATCAGCCAGGTATCCACCGTCCCGAAAGCCAGCTCCCCGCTTTCCGCCATCCGGCGGGCGCCTTCCACATGGTCCAGAATCCATTTGATCTTTGTCCCGGAAAAATAGGCGTCCGGGATCAGCCCCGTCCTTTTTCGGATCACTTCCCCGAAGCCGTCGGCGTTGATGCGGTCAACCAGGTCCGCCGTGCGCCTGCACTGCCAGACAATGGCCGGATAAACCGGTTTCCCCGTCTTTTTGGAAAAGCAGATCGTCGTTTCCCTCTGGTTGGTAATCCCGATGGATGCGATCTCGGCGGCGGTCACCCCCAGTTTTCCCATGGCCTCCACCGCCACGGAAAGCTGGGAAGACCAGATTTCCAGCGGGTCATGTTCCACCCACCCCGGCTTCGGATAGTACTGGGTATATTCCTTCTGCGCCATGGAGCAGATTTTGCCCGCCCGGTCAAACAGAATACATCTTGAACTGGTCGTCCCCTGATCCAGTGCCATTACATACTTTTTCATGCGCATAACCCCCAAAAAAACGCACAGCCTGTGCCAGCCCCTTTTTCATGGCCCGCACAGGCTGCTCTTACGGCCTGATACGGGCCGCTTTTCTCTGTAGTTTTAATCAGGATGCTTTTCTCAGACTTCCACCACGCGCAGCATGTTGGTCTTGCCGGAAATGCCCAGCGGGATACCCGCTGTCAGCACCACGCGGTCGCCCTTCTTTACGTATCCTGCTTCCAGGGCAGCGTTCACCGCTTCCCGGAACAGATCTTCCGCGGTATTCTCCTCGGAGATCAGAAGCGGGCTGACGCCCCACTGCAGGTTCATCTGACGCCATACCAGACGGCTGGTGGTACATCCGATAATCGGGCAGGAAGGTTTGTAGCGCGCGATCATGGCGGAAGTAAAGCCGGACATGGTAACGGTGATGATCGCCTGTACGTTTAAGTCCGCTGCGATGTTGCAGGTTGCGTGGCAGATCGCGGAAGTGGTATCCGGCTGGTACAAAGTCGCCTCCGCCTTTCTCATGCGGGAAGTATAATCGATATCCTGCTCCGTCCGTTCCGCAATGCGGGCCATGGTCTGCAGCGCTTCCAGCGGATAATCGCCGTTTGCCGTCTCGCCGGACAGCATGATGCCGGTGGTGCCGTCGTAAATGGC
>CALWGP010000035.1 GCA_944380095.1 uncultured Lachnospiraceae bacterium
TTTTAGAAGCAATGGATCAGGGGTAGATGAGATGGCTCATTTCGGATGGGGGAAAAAACTGACGGAGGTGCGGATTATGAATATCCGGGATAAAAGAAATAGCGGGAAAAGCACAATGGGATGGAAAACGGCAGGTATTTTGCTGAGCCTTGTTGTAGGCATAGCCTGTTATATTCCGGTGCAGGCATACGAGAAGCCAACGGTTTTACGGGTTAGCGGAGGGTCATCCGGGAATGAGGGCTTAATGGTCGGTTCCAGAGAGTTTTCATTTCAGGAGAGCGTGCTGGAAGAGATAATCCCTGTCATCTATGAAAAGCAGTTCACTGATGAAAATGGAAGAGTATATAATGCGGAGAATCAGGAGAAAAGGGCCTGCTCCCATCCTTCGAAAATTTCCGGGGAATACCAGGTCCATCAGAGAAACGATGATGGCAGCTGTGATATCTTCATTTATTCTGCCCAGAAATGCACGAACTGTGGGAAAATCTTCTGGGGGGATCTGATTTCAAGTACACATTATAAAAGATGCCCGCATGGATAAAGTAGAAATTGAGCGAAAGAGGGATAAATAGCCAGTGAATGGGGCTATTGGGGTATAGGAACAGATAGCCTCATTTTCTGAAAGGCAATGTACTACAAAATGTGGTACATATAAGCGGTAAACTAAAACTGGATACATGACCTGAACCCGGCCAATGAGAAAGGTTGCCGCCACCTTAATTAAGCTAAAACAGCTGTTCAAGAAATTCCATCTTTGGTGTCCATCTTATGGATACAGATAGTTGAATGCCAGAAATCGTCGGGATATAGGCACTGTAACGATGATATTTTTGCGGACATCAAGTCCACAGCAGTAGAAGTAGGGATGAATGTAATTATGGAAATAGGGATTATAAGTAGCGATATAAGTATGGAGGAGAGAATAGCCAAACTCAGGTCATATTTTTACTTTTTATAGGACTACTATAAACATTTTCTTTTAAGTGAGTGTTAGAAGGAGGGGATTCCAATGGATATAATAAGTTAATTTGTTTATAAAGTATAGTGTCCGGAATATTAGCTTGTAATAAGTAAAGGAGAGTATTTATGAAAAGAATGAGAATTTTTATAGCATTATTATGTATTTTGATTTTAAGCATAGGAGAAACAGTATTGGCGGAAGATTCTGCGAAAATTCAGCCTCGCGGCATGTGTCTTAATTGCGGAACTGGCTTTACAGATTATGTGTGCCGAGATAGCGTTGTTCGTTCTGAAACGGGAACACATAAATGCGGTTTCCTTTGGCAAGATACATGTACAGTAGAATATCAATATTGTTATTCAGACTTAACTTGTTATCAATGCGGAAATATAACAGAAAGAGATTGTGGTCCGCACCTGTGCAGGGAAATTCATAGTAAATGTGGAAAAGGTAACTATAAGGTATGTCCTTGTGGGAAATGGCCGACAAGTTAAGATTTAGGTATATTTCGAAAAAGTAGACACCCTGCTAGTAGTGTTGCTAATATTGATATTCGCACTTTTACTTTTTGTTTTCGTTGAAATATTTTTCAAAAACATCCCAATAAAGGAACGGGAACGATTATACCCCGTGATCAAGAAACCGTGGAGAGAGTGCTATCCTCTCCACGGTAAAGCGGTTTCGGAAGAAGCGATCGACTGTCGTTTCTCAGAAGTGCTGTCCATTATAGAGGGAAGAGGAACTTTCAGGCGTAGTTTCCTTTGAAAGGGTAATGGCGGCGGCAACGGAAAAGTATAACTGCCTGCGGGGCGACTGGTTCTATACCTTTACTGACGTGTCCTTCTATTATGTGACATGGTGGACATTACGGAGGGGAGAAAGGCATTTCGGTTATTCCCGGCCCAGATTCCGAACGGATATGGGGAGGGGGACGGCGAGGAAACGGGAATCCGGATTGCTGTGGATGCCGCTACAGGGGAGGAAATGGTGTAAGGATGTATTTCCGCCATGTACGGGCGGATCAAAAACGCGTGTTGGAAGGCGAACGGGTATTTGAAATGGATGAATGGGAGGAGGATTTCTGATGAAAAAAGCATTTGTGTCCCTTTTTATTGTCCTTTTTGTTTTGGCGTTTTCCGCCTGCGGGAAACGAACAGAAGAAGCAAAACTTTCGGCTTTGGGGAAGAACGAGGCGCTGATTCCCGGCGCAGAGCCGTGCTGTACAGCAGAAGAAGCCCGCAAAGCCGGGATTCCCCTGTCCGAAGTTCCCTTTGATACCCAGGTCAACGAGGAGAACGGCCTGGAAAGCGTCACTTATTCGGTGGAAAACGAAAAATTTTTATTGGAACTGTCGGGACAGGAGGTTGAGGGCGGACTGTTCCAGTTCGTCAACGGGAAACTGTCCAACATTACCCTGAATCTTCCGGACGGAGCAGCCTGTGAAGCGGTTCGGACGGAAATGACAGAGATTTACGGGGAACCCGCCGCGAAGGAAGAAGCGGCCGTGGCTGTGCTCAGCATATGGGAGTTTCAGGGAGAGTATCCGGTGCAGGCGGCGGTAATCGAGCGCGGTCCGGATGGAGAAAACATTTCCGGCAGCTTTCAGGTGTCTTATTTCTGGTTTGAAGACGGGGAACGGATCAGCGGTGAACAGGATTCTTCAAGGGAGGATGAGTAGTTTTATAAATCGCTTTCCGCCCCGCCGCTTCGGAATCTTCCCGCCGCGCGGCGCATAGACTGACAGAAAAAGCGGAGCGAAGCGATGCTGAATTATATCTGGGCGTTTATGATCGGGGCCGGCATTTTGTACGGCGCATTTACGGGAAATATCGAGGCGGTGTCCAATGCGGCGCTGGATTCCGCCGGGGAAGCGGTGGATTTGTGCATCACCATGTTCGGCGTGATGGGCTTTTGGGTGGGCCTGATGGAAATTGCGCAGAAGTCCGGACTGGTGGCGAAGATGACCCGGGGCATCGGCCCTTTCGTTTCCTTCCTCTTTCCCAGGATCCCCAAAGACCATGTGGCGCGGGAGTACATTTCCACCAACATCATCGCCAACGTGCTGGGGCTGGGCTGGGCCTGTACCCCGGCGGGGCTGAAGGCCATGCAGGCGCTCCGGCAGCTGAGCGAAGAAACCTGCGAAAAAAACCGCCGTCTGGCGGAAACCCGGTCAGCAAAGGAAGCCAGGGGAAAAACCGGGCTGGATCCAAATGTGGCCAGCAACGAGATGTGCACCTTCCTCATCCTGAATATCTCTTCCCTGCAGCTGATCCCCGTGACCATGATCGCCTACCGGAGCCAGTACGGTTCCGCTTCGCCCACGGCCATCGTGGGGCCCGCGATCCTGGCCACGGCGGTGAGCACGGCCGTGGCGGTGGTATTCTGTAAAATGATGGACAAAAAGAAACGCCGGGATAAGATAAACCGAAGGATACCGGAAAGACGAAAAACGGTCAGATATCCGGCCTTTTTAAAAATTCCTGAATGATCCGATTTACTTCATCCGGACAGTCTGTATTGGAGTTATGTCCGGCGCCTTTGATCCAGCACAACGGCAGGCCGGAGACTTTCGCCCACGCTTTGTTGTATCTCTTGGTGGAGCCCGCCCGGTCTTTTTCCCCGCACAGAAGGATGGCCGGACAGGGGATGGAATAGACTAGGTTTGCTTCGAAAGCTTCTGCCAGCATAGAATAGCCATGCTGTGCCAGTTCGCAGTATTCTTCTTTTGAGTAACTTTCCAGAAAAGAGCGCATTAGCCTGCGGCCGTATCCCGTGCAGGCACAGCCTGTAGCTCCGGCTTTTTGGAGTTGTTTCCAGGGATACAGGCGATAGATGGTGCCAGCCCTTTTCAGCAGCCAGATTTCTGCAGCGGTCACATACCTGCGCTGGAGAGGGGCGGAATCGATGGAGAGAAAGCCACCTGCCACGTCCGGATAGAGTTCCAGAAAGCATTGGGAAACATAGCCGCCCATGGACTGGCCTACCAACACTGGCCTACGGATTCCTTCCCGGTCCAGGATTTCCCGGAGCCATGCGGCCTGATCCATAAGGGAGAAATCCAGAGAAAATGGCCGGGACAGACCATGTCCCGGAGGATCCCATGTTAAAACCTGGCAGGTGAGGGAAAAAACTTCGATTTGCTTGTCAAAGAGACGGTGATCCGCCGTCAGACCCGGCAGGAAAATCAGCGACCTTTTTGCCTGCACAGACTGCTGTTGGGATTTCGCTATTTCTGCTGTGGGTTCGCCAATCCAGTAGACGATTGTGCCGTGGGATGTTTGATATGTTTTCTGCGTCATGGCCTTTTGTTCATTCATGATGAATTTCCCCTTTTCCTAGTAGGGTTTTCCCCTATGCTGCTTTATTGTAGCTTTTTGTAAAGTTCATCTCCGGCGCAGCCGCCCGTAGATGACATACTTTCCCCTCCGCTTCAATACCCTATAATAAGGAAGTCCGGGGAAAGGGCCTCATTTTATGGCGAACGCGCTGGCGAACCTGTCCGGGATCATCATCCCGGCCCTTATTTTTTATATTGTAGCCTATGGGATCGTAAACGGGAACAACGTTTACGAAGATTTTATTAAAGGGGCGGCAGACGGCTTGAAAACCGTAGTCCAGATCATGCCCACCCTCATCGGACTGATGATGGGGGTGGGTATCCTGCGGGCTTCCGGACTGCTGGACTTTCTGGGAAAAGCGGCCGGGCGGCTGACGGAAGGATTTGGCATCCCGGCGGATTTGGTGCCCCTGATCTTCGTCAAGCTGTTTTCCTCGTCCGCGGCCACCGGGCTGGTGCTGGATCTGTTCAAAAATTACGGGACGGATTCCCGGATCGGGCTGATCACCTCTATTATGATGAGCTGTACGGAGACCTGCTTCTACACCATGTCCGTCTACTTCCTGGCCGCGAAAGTGACCAAAACCCGCTATACCCTGGCCGGGGCGCTGATTGCCACGGCGGCGGGAATCGCCATGAGCGTAGTGCTGGCCGGGGTGATGCTGGCGGGGGGATGATTGCAGGGGTGAAAAGCCGCCGGGCGGCTTTTGCGCCCGGGGCCTTTGCGGACGTACCAAAGGCAGCTTAGTCCTTCTGGCGGGAGGAGAACAGGTAGATTTCCCGGCTCACCCGGTTGGCCAGGTCCGGACAGACTTTGGCGAACAGATCCAGCTGGCGGATCTGGATCTTTTGGTCCGCCTGGGCCAGTTCCCAGCCGATGGCGTCCGCCATGCGCTCTTTTTCTGCGTTGCACAGGGACAGGTAGCGGGCCCGGGCCTGGGAAAAATCGTCCGTAGGGCGGACCGGCTGACGGGTCACACAGCCGCCGGGGTAGGACATTCCGGGATAGCAGGGCGCGGGAGCTTCCACAGGGGCGTTGCCGTCCAGGGAGTTGGGCTTGTAGTTGATGTTTCCGGGCGGGTTGGAATAGGCCATTTCGCCGTCCTGCTGATGATTGTGGGGACAGAAGGCGGGGCGGTTGACCGGAAGCTGGGCGAAGTTGGCGCCGATCCGGTAGCGCTGCGTGTCCGTATAGGAAAAGATACGTCCCTGCAGCATTTTATCCGCGGAAAATTCGATGCCGGGCACGATATTGGCGGGACAGAAGGCGGCCTGCTCAATCTGGGTAAAGAAATTGGACGGATTTTCGTTGACGGTCAGCATCCCCACCTTGATCAGCGGAAAGAGATCCTCCGGCCAGGTCTTCGTATCGTCCAGCGGATCAAAGTCCAGCTCTTTTGCCCGTTCAGGATCCATGAGCTGTACGTTGAATTCATACCGGATGGGACAGCCCCGGGCCAGCCGGTCATGCAGGGCGCGCACGGCCATATCCGGATCCAGGCCGGCCAGACGTTTGCCTTCCTTACGGTCGATGTGATCCATTTCTTCCTGACAGAGAAAATGATACTTTACATAATGCCGTTTTCCCTCCCGGTTGACCCAGATGAAGGTATTGACCCCGAAGCCGTCCATCCTGGCAAAATCCTTTACAATGCCTCGGTCGCTGTACAGCCAGGTAATCTGGTGCAGGCTTTCGGGGGAGAGGGAAAAGAAGTCCCAGATGTGGTTATAATTTTGCAGATTGGTACAGGGGTCAGGCTTCTGGGAATGAATGAAATCCGGGAACTTGATGGCGTCCCGGATGAAAAAGACGGGAAGGCTTAGGCCCACCACATCATAATTTCCTTCGGAAGTATAAAACTTTACCGCGAACCCGCGCGGATCGCGGGCTGTGTCCGCGGAACCTTTGGAACCGATGACCGTGGAAAAACGGATCAGGAACCGGGTGGGCTCCCCGGGATTTTGCAGGAAAGCGGCGCAGGTGTATTCGGACATGCTGCGGCAGGGGACAAAAACCCCGAACGCCCCGCTTCCTTTGGCGTGCACCACCCGCTCCGGGATGCGTTCCCGGTCGAAGTGCGCCATTTTTTCGATAAACTGTACGTCCTGTAAAAGGACGGGGCCTTTAGGACCGAGGGTTTCGGAATTGGCGGTATCGTATACCGGCGCTCCCTGGGAGAGGGTCAGCGTCGGTTTTTCGCGGTTTGTGCCGGAATGTTGATGCTGCATAAAGATTTCCTCGACGGATGCTGTCTTTATATGGTATGGGAAAAAGGGAGAAACGGAACCGCCCGGCGATGCCGGTTTCGGCCGGGCAGAACTTAGGACGCGCAGAATAAACCTTGCGCCCGGGGGAAACGGCCTGTAAAATAGAGGAAAAGAATCATTTCCAAAAAGGACACAGGAGGAAAAGCCATGCAGCTGCTGGAGGAGAGAATACGCAAAGACGGGATCGTAAAGGAAGGAAATGTGCTGAAGGTGGACAGCTTTTTAAACCACCAGATGGATATCCGGCTGTTTGAAGAAATCGGGAGGGAGTTTAAGAGGCGGTTCCGGGACGAGGAGATTACGAAGATTCTGACCATTGAAGCGTCGGGCATCGGGATTGCCTGTATTGCGGCGCAGTCTTTCCATGTGCCGGTGGTATTCGCCAAAAAGACCAAGACCAAAAATATAGCGGGGGACGTGTACGTCAGCCGTGTGGAGTCCTATACCCACGGGCGGATTTATGAGATTATCGTGTCGAAAGATTTCCTGAAACAGGAAGACAGGGTGCTTTTGATCGATGATTTCCTGGCAAACGGGAAGGCGCTGGAAGGGCTGGCCGACCTGGTGCATCAGGCGGGGGCCGACCTGGTGGGCGCCGGCGTGGTCATTGAAAAAGGGTTCCAGCCCGGCGGGGAGATCATCCGCAGCAAGGGGATCCGTCTGGAATCCCTGGCCATTGTGGATGCCATGGATGAAAAGACAGGGGAAATCCGGTTTAGGGACCAGGAGAACTAAAAAGCCCTCCCGGTCCCGGTCGGTCAGTTCTGGAAGAATTTCTGATAATAGCCCATGACGAA
This sequence comes from uncultured Lachnospiraceae bacterium, assembly GCA_944380095.1. Taxonomy (GTDB): domain Bacteria; phylum Bacillota; class Clostridia; order Lachnospirales; family Lachnospiraceae; genus Gallintestinimicrobium. Next base: position 7,364 of record CALWGP010000035.1, read on the forward strand.
GATGAACAGGATAATCAGGGGCAGGACATAGGTCACATAAATCCGCGACCATTTGGGGAATTTCAGACCCTGGCCGGCGTCGGCCTCGGCGATGAAATTTTTCCAGCCCCAGCCGTAACGGCTGGTACAAAACAGCAGGTAAACCAGGCTGCCCAGGGGAAGCAGGTTGTTGGAGACGATGAAGTCCTCCAGATCCTGGATCGTGGTTCCTGCGCCCAGGGGGGCAAAGGAAGACCAGAGGTTAAAGCCCAGCACGCAGGGCATGGAGAGCAGGATGATGGCGATGATATTGACTGCCACCGCTTTTTTTCGCGTGACGCCGAACAGATCCAGCGAAAAGCTGATGATGTTTTCGAACACCGCCACGATGGTGGACAGGGCCGCGAAGAACATGAAGACGAAAAACAGCGCGCCGAAAATCCTGCCGCCCGCCATCTGGTTGAACACGTTGGGCAGGGTGATAAATACCAGGCCGGGACCTTCCCCGGGATCCACGCCGAAAGCGAAACAGGACGGGAAGATGATCAGTCCGGACAGCAGCGCCACCGTGGTATCCAGTACGCAGATGCTCACCGATTCCCCGGTCAGGGAGCGGTCCTTGCTGATATAGCTGCCAAAGATTGCCATGGCGCCGATGCCCAAGCTTAAGGTAAAGAAAGACTGCCCCATGGCTGCGAAGACCGCTTCGCCGATGCCGTTTTCCACCATTTTCCCGAAATCGGGGATCAGGTAGAACTTAATGCCCTCCATGGCCCCGGGCAGGGTGACGCTGCGGACGCACAGCAAAAGGAGGATCAAAAACAGGCAGCTCATCATCACCTTTGTGATCCGCTCCACCCCTTTTTGCAGGCCGAGGCTGCAGATAAAGAAGCTGCCCAGCACCACTACGATCATCCAGACGGTCATATAGACGGGCTGTCCCAGCATGCCGTTGAATACGCCTTCCACGCCGGCGGCGTCCAGGCCTTCGAATTCGCCGGAAAGCATTTTAAAGACATAGGCCAGCATCCAGCCTCCGATGGTGGTGTAAAACATCATAAGCAGATAGTTGCCCGCCATGCAGGCCCAGCTTTGCCAGTGCCACTTGGTTCCCTTCGGCTCCAGGACATGGAAGGAGCGCGCTGCGGATTTCTGGCTGGCACGTCCCACGGAAAATTCCATGATCATAATGGGAAGGCCGAGAATGACCAGAAACAGCAGGTAGATGAGCACGAAAGCCGCGCCCCCGTACTGCCCGGTGATGTAGGGGAAACGCCAGACGTTCCCCAGTCCGATGGCACAGCCGGCGGAGATCAGGATAAATCCCAGCCGGGAGGAAAAACGTTCTCTTTTTTCCATAGTAAATACCCCTCAGTCTTTTGGAATAAAATTAGGAAAACCGCCGTCCGCTGCAGGCGAAGGCAGTCCCAAAGCCCACTCTATCACAAAAGGAAAAGAAGCGCAATCTGCAGGAAGGGCTGTTGTGAAATTTTTATGAAATAGGGTGCAAAAGGATTGTAAAGGGGAGGGGAATATTGTAGGCTGATACCAGGGAAAACAAAGACGAAGAGAAGAGGAATCGACAGATGATAATAGGGATCAGCATCGCAGCCGGACTGGGGGTACTCCTTCTGGTCTTCTTTGCGTTCCTGCATGCCTGCCGGATCGCAAAAAAGCGCCGGGGCAGGCAGCTGGACGGGATGGAAGGGCACGACTTCGAGTGGTTCTGCGCCGACCTTCTGGAGCGCAGGGGGTTTGTGGATGTGGAAGTGACCAAAAGCAGCGGGGACTACGGGGTGGACGTGCTGGCGGAGAAGGACGGCGTGACCTACGCGATTCAGTGCAAGCGCTACGACGGCCCCGTGGGAGTGAAAGCGGTGCAGGAGGCCTATGCCGGGAGGGATTTTTACGACCGGATGGTAGGCGCAGTGATGACGAACCAGTATTTTACGGATCCGGCGGTGGCGGCGGCCAGAAAACTGAAAATCCTGCTTTGGGACCGGGGGTATCTGGAATCCATGCTGGAAGAATAGGAGATGGATCGATGAGTTTTGTGGAATTTCAGGATGTGAAAAAAAGTTACCGGATGGGGGAAGTCCGGATTGAAGCCCTGCGCGGCGTCAGCTTTACTGTGGAAGAAGGGGAGTTCTGCGTTGTGGTGGGGGCTTCCGGGGCGGGGAAGACCACGATTCTGAATATCTTGGGAGGGATGGACTGTCTGACCTCCGGAAAGGTATTTTTGGACGGGGAGGAGATTTCCGCCTACAGCAAAAAGAAGCTTACCGCCTATCGCAGGTACGATGTGGGTTTTGTTTTCCAGTTTTACAACCTGGTGCAGAACCTGACCGCGCTGGAAAACGTGGAGCTGGCTTCCCAGATCTGCAAAAACCCGCTGGACGCGGCGGAAGTTCTGGAAAAAGTGGGTCTTAAGGAACGGATGGGCAACTTCCCGTCGCAGCTGTCCGGCGGCGAGCAGCAGCGGGTGGCCATTGCAAGGGCGCTGGCGAAAAACCCGAAACTGCTTTTGTGCGACGAGCCTACCGGGGCGCTGGATTACAACACGGGCAAGGCCGTGCTGAAGCTTTTGCAGGATACGTGCAGAAACAGCGGGGTGACGGTGATCGTGATTACCCACAACCAGGCCATTACCGCCATGGCGGACCGGGTGATTACGGTTAAGAGCGGAACCATTACCGATATGAGGAAAAACGACCGCATCATACCGGCAGAACAGCTTGAGTGGTAAAACCAGAGGGAGCATATATGAGATCATCGATGAAGAAGACCACGAGGAGGGAGATCCGCAACAGTTTCGGCCGGTATCTGGCGATCCTTTCCATCGTGGCGCTGGGGGTAGGCCTTTTCGCCGGGCTGATGGTTTCCACGCCGGACATGATCCGGGCGGGCGGCGATTATATGAATGAAAACGACCTGTATGACGTCCGGCTTGTTTCCACCCTGGGGTTTGACCGGGACGCGGTAGAACTGGTCGTAGGAATCGACGGGTTAAAGGCGGTAGAAGGCGCGGTTTCCACGGATTTTCTGGCCGTGGACTACAGCGGGGAGGAGCTGGTGCTCACCGCCCAGACACAGCTTGAGGTGCAAAACCGGGTGGTGCTGATTTCCGGGCGGATGCCGGAAGCGGCGGACGAATGCGTGGTGGACGCGGACGCTTTCCCGGAGGAAGCAGTCGGTACGGTCCTGACCGTGTCCGACAACAACGAAGAGGAGACAAAGGACCTGTTTTCCGGGACGGAATATAAGATCGTGGGACGGGTGAACGCTTCCGCCTATGTTAATAACGAGCGCGGCACCTCTACTTTGGGAAACGGCAGGATCAGGGGCTTTGTGTATCTGCCGGCGGACGGGTTTACGGACGAATATTATACCGAAATTTTCCTGCGTATGGACCGGGATTATGTGCTTTACAGCGACGAATACGAGGCGGCGGCAGAGGATCTTGAGGACCGGGCGGAGCCGGTGGCAAAAGAGGCGGCGATGCAGCGGTATGAGGACATCTTGTCCGAGGCGCAGACGGAAATTGAAGACGCCGAAGCCGAGCTGGAAGAGGAGACCGGGAAAGCCAAAAAAGAGCTGGAGGACGCCAGGATAGAGCTGGAAGACGGGGAAAAAGAAATACAGGACGGGGAGACGCAGCTTGCGGACGCAGAGGCGCAGCTGGACTCTTCCCGGGAGGAAATCGAGTCCGGATGGCGGGAGCTTGCACAGAATGAAAGGGAGCTTGCAGACGGGCGCAGCCAGGCGCAGGCCGGGCAGCAGCAGCTGTCCCAGGCGCGCGGGCAGCTGGAGGCAGCCATTGCGGCCCTGGATGCTTCGGGCAGCGGACAGGATCCTGCCCTGACCGCCCAGCGCAGCGCCCTGCAGGCCCAGCTGGACCAGATCCTGCAGCAGGAGGCCGGCCTGCAGGCCCAGCTGGACCAGATCGCGGCCGGGGAGGCGGCCCTGGAAGAAGGGCGCCGCCGGCTTGCGGACGCAGAGGCGCAGCTGGAAGAGGCGCAGCAGGAGATCGACGAAAACCGACAGGAGATCGAGGACGCCAGACAGGAACTTGCCGACGGCTGGCAGGAATATGAGGACGGGCAAAAAGAGCTGGAAGAAGAGACTGCCGATGCCCGGCAGGAGATCAAGGACGCCAAAGAGGAACTTGCCGAAATCGAAGAGCCGGAAGTCTATGTGCTGGGCCGGGACGCAAACTTAGGATACGCCCTGTTTGAAAACGATGCGGATATCGTGGCCGGCGTGGCCAGCGTATTCCCTGCGTTTTTCTTCCTGGTGGCCGCACTGGTCTGCATGACCACCATGAACCGGATGGTGGAAGAACAGAGGACGCAGATCGGCGTGCTGAAAGCCCTGGGGTATTCGGAAGGGCGGATCATGGGCAAATATCTCTACTACTCGGGCAGCGCCGCAGTGATGGGGGCGGTGATCGGCTTTTTGGCGGGCAGCGTCATTTTCCCCGTGGTGATCTGGGAAGGATACGGGATTCTCTATAATATGGGGGATATCCACCTTTTATTTGACGTAAGGCTGGCGGCGGTTTCCCTGGCGGTGGCCCTGCTGTGTTCCATGGGAAGCACGGTCCTGACCTGCCGTTATGAGCTGATGAGCCCGGCGGCGGAGCTGATGCGTCCCAAACCGCCCAAAAGCGGGAAGCGGATTTTGCTGGAGAGGATTCCCGCCCTGTGGAGCCGGTTTTCCTTCCTGGGTAAGGTATCTTTCCGGAATGTGATGCGCTATAAGAGCCGCTTTTTTATGATGGTGGTAGGGATCGGCGGCTGCACGGCCCTGCTTCTGACGGGCTTTGGGCTGAAGGATTCCATCGTGGATGTGGCGAAGATGCAGTACGGGGAGATCCAGCTTTATGACATGACCGTGTCGCTGGAAGAAGATTTTTCCGTGGACGGGGAAAACATTGCCCGGGAGGCCGGGGCAAACGGGGCTGAGTCCTGGCTTGCGGCTTCGGAAAAGACCATGGACGTAAAGGGCAGACAGGCGGTCAAATCCACCAGCGTGGTGATTGTGCAGGATCCTGCGCGGGCAGGGGAATTCCTGGATTTGCATACCAAGGAGAAAGAAAGCCTGGAGTGGCCAAAGGCAGGGGAAGCCATTATGGACGAAGGCCTGGCCAAAGTCTGCGGGATCCGGGAAGGGGATACGGTAACGCTGGAAAACGAGGACGGGGAATATCTGGACGTAACCGTTACGGGACTGTGCGAGAACTTTGTCAGCCATTACGTTTATATCGATTCGCAGACCTGGGAAGAGGACAACAAGGAACCCGTGGAATACAAAAGCCTGTATCTGAATCTTTCGGAAGATACGCCGGCCCGCTCTGTCAGTGAAGCCATGCTGAATTTAAGCGGCGTGACTGCGGTGAGCGTCAATGCGGACCAGATGGAGCAGATCACCAATATGATGGGGAGCCTGGATTCCATTATCCTGCTCATTGTCCTGTGCGCCGGCGCGCTGGCTTTCATCGTTATTTACAACCTGACCAATATCAACATTACGGAGCGGATCCGGGAAATCGCCACCATTAAGGTGCTGGGATTTTATCCCGGGGAAACGGCGGCCTATGTATTCCGGGAAAATGTAGTGCTTACGGCCATCGGGGCAGGAGCAGGCCTTTTCATGGGCATTCTTTTGCACCGGTTTGTGATGGCGCAGATTGCCATCGATATGGTGACCTTTGACGTGCGGATCGGGCTGCGAAGCTACCTGCTCTCCATCCTCCTGACCTTTGTGTTTATGGCGGTGGTGGACGTCTTCATGTATATCCGTTTGGAAAAAATTGATATGGCGGAATCCCTTAAGAGTATCGAATAAAAATGTTTTGATACTCAAAGCATTTTCGTTGTATTTCCGGCCGTTTTGTACTATAATACAGGGCATAAAGGAGAAATAAACAGAATCGGCGTAGGGAAGAGGACGACGGAGTGGATATCAACAGGACGTTGAATGATTTGCTGGTGGGTCTGTTTCGGAGCATCACAACCATTGAAGAGCAGTCCATCTGTACGGGCGAGTACCGGAATATGACCACCAACGATATGCATGTGATCGAGGCCATCGGGACGGGCACCCCCAGGAATATGACGGCCGTGGCAAGGGCGCTGGGCGTGACCACGGGGACGCTGACCATTTCCATGAACAGCCTGGTAAAGAAAGGGTATGTGGAGAGGGTGCGCAGCGAAGAGGACAGAAGGGTGGTGTTAGTTTCCCTCACGGCAAAGGGGAAGCGGGCGTTTGAACACCACGAGAAGTTTCACCGGGAGATGATCCGCCATGTGGTGGAGATGCTCAATGAGGATGAAAAAAGGGTGCTGGAGAAGTCGCTGGAGGGCCTGAACGGTTTTTTCCGGAAAATGCAGCAGCAAAGTGAATGAAGGACAGGAATGTGGGGTTGTCGAAAAACGACAGCCCCCATTTTTATGTACCGGGGCAGGGAAAGGCGTTCCCCTGCCCGGTGCAGTAAATTTAAGAATCCTGCAGCCTTTCTGCCAGACTGGAAAAATCCGAAGGGCCGGCCTCCAGCACAAAACGGTGGAAGCGCTGCAGGCTGAAATCTTCTCCCCAGAGAGTCCGGGCCCGGTCCCGCAGGGCGGTCATTTCCAGATATCCCACATAGTATTTCAGGTAGACCGCCGGTTCCGTGCGCAGATAGTTGTAGATGCGCAGGGCAGCGTCTGCGGAAAAGCCGAAGGAGGACAGGGAAGTAAGGATTTCCTCCCGGGAGGCGCCATAATAATGGAGGGAAAAATCCAGCAGGCAGAACAGATTGATCTGCAGGTCCCTTTGCAGGGACGCTAAGCTGCATAAAACGGAGGCAGCGTAAGGGGAAGGGGCGTTTTCCAGCAGTTGGGCCGCATAGGAAAAAGACAGCTGCTCCGTATAATAGGCCCATCCTTCCACATAGCCGCCGAAATACAGCAGTTCCCGTACCGGGAGTCCTTTGCCGGAAGCGCTGTGAAGGGAGAAGTAAACCGTCTGGTACAGATGTCCCGGATACCCTTCATGGGCCAGGGTTGTGTAAAGGCTCAAGCCTTCCGAAGTGCTGCTGCGGTTGATGCAGATGGTATTGTGCATAGGGTCGTCAACGGGCGGGGTCATGTAAAAGGCGGGGCTGGTGAGGGATTCCAGGGCCAGGTCCACGTCCTTGACGGTGCACTGTACCGGTTCTTTTCCAAGCAGCAGGGAAAGGGAGGGAAAATCCTCCTGCATCCGCGTCTGCAGGTCCGTCAGGATTTCGGAAGGGTCCGTCAGGGGAAAGCCGTCGGACAGCAGGGACAAATCGGGCGGGTTCCCGGTCAGTTCCTGATAGCGGAATGCCAGTGTCTGGAGTTCTTCATATTTTTTCTGAAAAGTGTTTTGCAGCAGAAGAAAGATTTCGTCCGGTTCCCGGGAGGAACCGGTATTTTTCCCCACCAGCCAGGCGTAATAGGCACGGCCGTCCGGTTTTTCATACAGGCCGCCCCCGTATTGTCCCTGTCCTATCAGCAGGGTAAGCTCGTCGCAGAGGAACTGATAGGCGGGCAGCGCCACCGTGGTCAGCAGCCGGTCGTTTTCGTCCAGAAACGTTTGGACCCGGTCTTTAGAAAGGATCCCTTTATCAAGAAGCTGGTCCAGCCGGGAACGGAAGGTGGTCTGCAGAAAATGTTCTCCCGCCAAAAGGGAGTCCTGATCCAGGATCTGTCCGCATTGGGAGATGACGTTGGTAGCGTCTTCGTCCGTCATAAAGAGTCCGGCGGCGGCCTTTTCCCGTTCGTAAGCGGCCAGACCCTGCGCCCAGTCGGGGAAGGTTTCCAGAAGGGCCAGATAAGTTTCCACGTCCTGTTCGCTGCGGAAGGTATATTCCGCTAAAAGCAGGGGCAGTTCGGTATGCTGGCCGGAAGAAGGGGAAAGGGGTTCCGCATAATAAGGAAATTCCCCTCCCCGGATTTCCTGCTTAAGGCTGTATAAAAGCAGGTCCAGCGTATAGCGCCGGTCGTCGGAAAGCCGGTCCGGGTCCAGGCCGGAAAGGGTGTCGTAGAGCGTTTGGGCGGCCAGGGCAGCGTCCCGGGAGGACTGGCGGGAATAGACCGGGAGGGACGGGGATTCGATCCGGATTCCTACCTTTTGGGGGTCGGCCAGCGTAAAGTGCAGGCTTAAGGCGTCCCCTGACAGGGACTGGCGAAAGAAACGGCTGCAGGCGCGGGAAAAAATCAGCCCGTCGAAACCATGAAAGAAAAAGAGGCCGGCAAGGGCCAGCAAAATCAGGAAAACAGGAAGGAAAAGAAGTTTTCTTTTTTTCAAAATGGAACGTCCGGAATCGTTTTTTACCATTTTATGAACGGGCGGCGGGGGATATGAAAAGTCTCCTCAAAAGGCTTGACCTGCCTGCATAAAGTGTGGTACAAGTTAGAACAGACAGGTATGCCACTTAAAATCAAAGGAGGAGATCGCACCATGAATAATCCGGAGCTTTCCAGGATGGCCAATGAAGTCCGCAAGGGCATCATCACGGCAGTGCACGGCGCGAAGGCCGGCCATCCGGGCGGGTCTTTGTCCGCAGCCGATATTTTTACGTTTTTGTATTTTGAAGAGATGAATATAGATCCCGCGGATCCGAAGAAGGCGGATCGGGACCGCTTTGTCCTTTCCAAGGGGCACACGGCGCCGGGCCTGTATTCCGCGCTGGCCCACAGGGGATACTTCCCGGTAGAGGATCTGCCGACCCTGCGCCATCTGGGTTCCTATCTGCAGGGACATCCCTGCATGCAGGAGGTGCCCGGCGTGGATATGTCTTCCGGTTCCCTGGGCCAGGGGATTTCCGCAGCGGTGGGTATGGCTTTGGGCGCGCGGATGTCCGGTGCGGATTTCCGCGTTTATACCCTGCTTGGCGACGGGGAGATCGAAGAAGGACAGGTCTGGGAGGCGGCCATGTTTGCCGGCCACAGGAAGCTGGACAACCTGGTGGTGATCGTGGACAATAACGGACTGCAGATCGACGGCAAGGTGGAAAACGTCTGCTCTCCTTATCCCATCGGGGAAAAATTCAAAGCGTTCAATTTCCATGTGATCGAGATTGACGGCAACGACATGCAGCAGATCCGGGAAGCGTTTGCGCAGGCGCGCAGCACCAAGGGAATGCCCACGGCCATTGTGGCCCATACGGTCAAAGGAAAGGGCGTATCCTTCATGGAAGGCCAGGTAGGCTGGCACGGCAAGGCGCCCAACGACGAAGAGTACAAGATCGCCATGGCGGATCTGGAAAGGATCGGTGAAGCATTATGTCAGAAGTAAAGAAAATTGCGACCAGGGAAGCTTACGGGGAGGCGCTTGCCGAACTGGGCGAAAGCTATCCCAACCTGGTGGTGCTGGACGCCGATCTGGCTTCCGCCACCAAAACAGGCGTATTCCAGAAAAAGTTCCCGGACCGTCATGTGGACTGCGGCATTGCGGAAGCCAATATGATGGGCATTGCGGCAGGGCTTTCCCTGACCGGAAAAATCCCGGTGGCCAGCACTTTCGCCATGTTTGCGGCGGGACGGGCTTATGAACAGGTGAGGAACTCCATCGGTTATCCCCACCTGAATGTGAAGATCGGCGCTACCCATGCCGGCATTACGGTAGGCGAAGACGGCGCTACCCATCAGTGCAATGAAGACATTGCCCTGATGCGTACCATCCCCGGCATGGTGGTGATCAACCCCTCCGACGCGGTGGAGGCAAAGGCCTGCGTGAAGGCTGCCCTGGACTGGGAAGGCCCTGTGTATATGCGTTTCGGCCGCGCGGGCGTTCCCGTAATCAACGACCGGGAGGATTACCGGTTTGAGATCGGCAAGGGGATCCTTTTAAGGGAGGGCAGCGACGTGACCATCGTGGCTACCGGCATTATGGTGGCGGCCAGCCTGGAAGCGGCGAAACGCCTGGCAGAGGAAGGAATCAGCGCGGAAGTGATCAACATCCATACCATCAAGCCTTTGGATGCAGAGCTGATTGCAGCCAGCGCTAAGAAGACCGGCAAAGTGGTAACGGCGGAAGAACATTCCGTGATCGGCGGACTGGGAGGCGCAGTCTGCGAAGCCCTTGCGGAGAGGATGCCGGTTCCTGTCTGCAGGATCGGCATTGAGGACGTGTTCGGAGAGTCCGGATCCGCGTCCGCACTGCTGGCAAAATACGGCCTGGATGCGGATGGGGTATACCGCAAAGTAAAGGCGTTTCTGGGTTGAAGAAAAGGACGAAGTGCATGGAAAACATTTTGGCTCCATCCATACTGGCAGCGGACATCATGCGCCTGGGAGAGCAGATTGAAGAAGTATCCGGGGCGGGGGCGAAATATCTGCATATCGATGTGATGGACGGGGTTTTCGTGCCGTCGCTGTCCTATGGGGTGTGCGTGGTGGAATCCATCCGCAAATCCTGCGCCATGACGCTGGACGTCCATTTGATGATCGTGGAACCGGAGCGGTTTGTGGAGGCCTTTGCCAAGGCGGGGGCGGACATCATTACCGTGCATCTGGAAGCCTGTGTGGACGTGAGGGAGACGCTGGACCTGATCCACAGCTTCGGCTGTAAGGCCGGGATTTCCATTAAGCCGGAGACGCCGGTGGAAGCGCTGGAAGAATATCTGGAGGAAACCGACCTGGTCCTTATCATGTGTGTGGAACCCGGGTTCGGCGGACAGAAATATTTCCCGGAATCCACGGAGCGCATTCGCCGGACGGCGGAGCTGATCGCCGGGAAGCATCCCGACACCCGGCTGGAGGTGGACGGCGGCATTACGCTGCAGAATGTGCGTACCGTGCTGGAAGCCGGGGCGGATGTGGTTGTTTCCGGGTCCGCAGTGTTTGCGGATCCTGCATCCAATACGGAAGCGTTTATGAAAATCCTGCGGGAAGAGTGACCCGTATGCAAAGGGGGCTGCGAAAAATGAGAAATCATTTTTCGCAGCCCCTTATCTTAGGAACCGAAGGCAATGAGGGGAAGAGCTTTTCAAAAAAAGCTGTCGTCCAAAGGCCGTTTGTGGTATCATATCGTTAAAGAAATGATGCTGCGGCATAGAAAAAGGAGGAGATGGAAGATGAAAAAACCGGTGATCGGAATTGTCCCGCTGGTGGACCGGGAACGGGAGAGCTATTGGATGCTGCCGGGCTATATGGAAGGGATTTCCCAGGCAGGCGGGATCCCTGTAATGCTTCCGTTGACGCGGGATGAGGAGACAGTCCGCACCCTGTCCGAAACGCTGGACGGCTTTGTGCTTCCCGGGGGGCAGGATGTATCGCCTGAAGTATATGGCAGGCCGAAACTGCCGGAGTGCACGGAGCTGTGCGAAGAACGGGACTGGATGGAAGAAATGCTTCTGGCGGCCGCGCTGGAGCTGGACAAGCCGGTTCTGGGCATCTGCCGGGGGATTCAGCTGATCAACGCTGCCCTGGGCGGGACCCTGCATCAGGACATCCCTGCCTTTTGCCCTTCCGAAGTGGATCATCACCAGAAACCGCCCTATGACGCGCCTGTCCATTCCGTGAAAATCGAGACGGATTCCCCCCTGTACGGGGCGCTGGGAGCGGAAGAAATCCGGGTAAACAGCTGTCACCACCAGGGAATCGAAGAACTGGCGGGGGAACTTCGCCCCATGGCAACGGCGCAGGACGGCCTGATCGAGGCGGTGCATCTGCCGGGGAAGAAGTTTGTCTGGGCCGTACAGTGGCACCCGGAATTTTCCTGGAAGACGGACGAAAACAGCAGGAAACTGTTCCGGGCTTTTGTGGAAGCCTGCGCAAAGGAGTAAAGGATGTATATTCTGGTAACGCCGCCCTTAAACGACCGGCAGAAAGAAAAACTGAAAAACGCTGCCCCGGGCCATGAAATGATCTTCTGCGAAAAGCAGGACGTGACTTCGGAAATGCTTGAGAAAGCGGAGATCATCCTGGGCAATGTGGAAAGCCCTGCCCAGCTGAAAACCTGCCGGAACTTAAAATGGATCCAGCTTAACAACGCCGGGACGGAAGGGTACTGCGAGTCCGGGATTTTGCCCAAAGGGGCGGTTTTGGCCAACGCTTCCGGGGCATACGGCCTGGCCATTTCCGAGCATATGATCGGCTGCCTGTTTGAGCTGCGCAAAAAACTGCATCTGTATGGGAGAAACCAGCTGTCCCATCTGTGGCAAAACGAAGGGTTCGTGGAAGTGATCGAAGGTTCCCGGGTTTTGGTGGTCGGCCTTGGGGATATCGGCACGGAATTCGGACGGAAAATGAAGGCCCTGGGCTGCATTGTAAAAGGGATCCGCCGGCATATGGGCGATGCGCCAAAGTGGCTGGACGGCCTGTATCCCATGGAAGAACTGGACCGCCTGCTGCCGGAAGCGGATGTGGTGGCTTTCAGCCTGCCGGGCAACCCATCCACCTATCACGTTCTGGACGAGCGCCGGATCGGCCTGCTGAAAAGCAGCGCGGTGATCCTCAATGTGGGGCGGGGGACGGCCATTGATACGGAAGCCCTCTGCGACGCCCTTTACCGGGGAAAGATCGCCGGGGCAGCGCTGGACGTGACCGATCCGGAGCCCCTCCCTGCGGACCATCCCCTGTGGGACGCGCCCAACGCAGTGATTACCCCCCACATTTCCGGCGGATTTTCCCTGCCGGAAACCCTGGAGCAAATCGTGGATCTCTTCGCCCAAAACCTTTGCCGCTATGGGGAGGGAAAGCCCCTGCTGAATGCGGTGGATTTGCGGACCGGTTATCGCGTGGAGGAAAACAGGGCATGACCACGCTGCTTTTGGTTGTGATTTTTGCGGATTTTATCAGCCTGGGAATCCCGGATTCCCTTTTCGGGGCCGCATGGCCTGCCATTTATACGGAGTTTGGATTCCCGGTCTCCCTGGCAGGCTGTGTCACGGCCCTGATTTCCTGCTGTACCATCGTCTCCAGCCTGGTCAGCGGCAGGATGATCCGCCGTTTCGGCACGGGCGCGGTAACGGCGGCCAGCGTCTGCATGACGGCGGCGGCCCTGTTTGGCTTTTCCCTTTCCCCGGGGCTTTTCTGGTTTTGCCTGATGGCGGTGCCCCTGGGCCTGGGCGGCGGATGCGTGGATACCGCTTTAAACAATTATGTGGCCCTGCACTATAAGGCGGTCCACATGAACCTGCTGCACTGCTTTTACGGGATCGGGGTTTCCCTAAGTCCCGGCCTGATGAGCGCCGCGCTGGCGGGGGCCGGGGGATGGCGGGAAGGTTATCGGATGATGGCGTGCATCCAGGGCGCCATTGCGGTGCTGGCCCTCCTTTCTTTGCCCCTCTGGAACAGGGCGGCCCACAGCGGGCCGCAGGAAGGGGAGGAAGAATCCGGCGCCGGGCTGACTGTAGGACAGCTGGTGCGCATTCCCAAACTGCGGGCGGCCTGGCTGATGTTTTTCGGCTCCTGCGCCCTGGAATATACGGCGGGGATCTGGGGCAGCACTTTTTTGGTCAACTGCCGGGAAATGACGGCGGACGCTGCGGCGGGCTGCACTGCGTTTTATTACGCGGGCATGGCCCTGGGAAGATTCCTTTCCGGCCTCCTTTCCGGAAAGCTGCACAGCAGGAAACTGATCCGGCTCGGACAGGCGGTGACGGGGGCGGCCATCGTCCTTTTGCTGCTGCCCCTGCCGAAAGCCTTCGCGGTAACGGGGCTTTTTTGCGTGGGCCTGGGCAACGGCCCCGTTTTTCCTAACCTCATCCATTTAACCCCGGAAAACTTCGGCAGGAAGCTGTCCGGCGCAGTGATGGGCAGCCAGATGGCGGCTTCCTACGTCGGCATTACCCTGATGCCGCCGCTGTTTGGACTGCTGGCCAACCGGATCGGCGTGGGCCTTTTTCCGGCCTGGCTTTTGGCCATGTTCGCCGTTATGCTTATAGGGACGAAGCTTTCGATGCGTTGCGGACAGCGGGAGGCTGTGCTAGAATGAGGGAAAATGCACTCCGGCAAATAGCGGACGCTTAGAGCCGGACGGATAGGAAAAGAGACTTTATTTATGGAAAACCTGATCTTTTCGT
>CALWGP010000036.1 GCA_944380095.1 uncultured Lachnospiraceae bacterium
CCCCCTTGTCTGTCCGGCAGGCGCCCTGCTATAATGACGGGGAAAACGGAAACGCTGAAAATAGTTCAGTAAATGTAGAATTTTAAAAGTTGTACCGGGAAAACAAATGGGATACATTAAAAGAAATGACCTTTTGACCCCGGTATCCGGGCGGCCGCTTGCGGACGACAGCCGGGCTATTAAGAAAAGTGCAGGAGGAATCGGAAGAGATGTTTTTTACCGCCAGAAAACTGGAATGCCGGAAAGATGAGCTGAAAAAGTACCGCTACAGGAACGTGGTGAAATACCGTGAATTCGCCGTATCAGAGGATACCCAGGGAGTAGTGAACCCTGCAGTGCCTGCCGAATTTGAAGGGTGGGATACTTTAAAGATTGAAGACGTCTGGAGGGGGAGGGACCGGTACTTATGGCTTCATCTGGACGCAGAGATCCCGGCGGAATGGGCCGGGCGGCGTGCCGTAGGGGTATTCGATTTCGGCATGACCGGGGCAGGCAACAATTCCGGCTTTGAAGCCATGCTCTATATCGACGGCAAGCCCTATCAGGGCGTGGACGTCAACCATAAGGAAGTTTTTTTTAAGGAAGAGATGTACGGACGCCGGCTGGATCTGACGTTCCGGCTCTGGTCCGGCCTGGAAGGCGGCGGCCATCCAAAGGAAATGCTGCATGAGCTCAAAAAGGCGCAGCTGGGATGGCTGGACGAAAAAACGGACGACCTGTATTACTTATCCTGCGCCGTACTGGGGACCATTGCGCAGCTTCCCGAAGAGGACCCGGTCCGTCACAGCCTGCTGACCAATCTGGACAGGGCCATGCACGGCATTGACTGGTCCTGTCCCGGAAGCGAAGGGTTTTACGAATCCGTAGCGCAGGCGGACGACCTGCTCAATGAAATGATCGATTCCATGGACAAACATTCCCTGGTGAACGTATACGCGGTGGGACATACCCACATTGACACGGCCTGGCTGTGGCGTTTAAAGCATACCCGGGAAAAATGCTCCCGTTCTTTTTCCACGGTAATGCGGATGATGGAGATGTTCCCGGAATATATTTTCCTGCAGACCCAGCCCCAGCTGTACGAATATGTGAAAGAAGATTTCCCGGAGCTGTATGAGTCCATCCGGGAAAAGGTGGAAGAAGGCCGCTGGGAAGCGGACGGCGCCATGTGGGTGGAAGCGGACTGCAACCTGACCAGCGGCGAGTCTCTGACCCGGCAGATCCTGCTGGGAAGCCGCTTCATCCAGGAAGAGTTCGGAAAGGACGTACACTATCTGTGGCTTCCGGACGTGTTCGGCTATTCCTGGGCCCTGCCCCAGATCCTGAAAAAATCCGGCATCGACATGTTTATGACCACCAAGATCAGCTGGAACCAGTATAACCGGATGCCCCACGATACCTTCTACTGGAAGGGGATCGACGGCAGCGAAGTGCTGACCCATTTCATTACCACGCCGGAACCGGACAGCCAGCCGGGCAGCTGGTTTTATACCTATAACGGAAGGCTTCTGCCCAAAACCGTCAAGGGCGTCTGGGACGCTTACAGCGAAAAGGACATGAACCGGGACCTGCTGATTTCTTACGGCTTTGGGGACGGGGGCGGCGGCGTAAACCGGGATATGCTGGAAATGCGCAGACGCCTGGACAAAATTCCCGGCCTTCCGAACGTCAAGACCTCCACTGCGGGGGACTATTTTGAAAAGCTGAAGGAGACGGTGAAAAATACCGACCAGTTTGTAAATACCTGGGACGGGGAGCTGTATCTGGAATACCACCGCGGTACCTATACCAGCCATGCGTTCAATAAGCGGATGAACCGGAAGATGGAGCTTTTGTACAGGGAAGCGGAGTGGTTTACGGTGATGGACGCCCTCTGCGAAGGCGGGGATCTGTCCTTTGCCCGTCAGGAAAGGCTGACGGAAGGTTGGAAGCACATCCTTACCGACCAGTTCCACGATATCATTCCCGGTTCCTCCATTTTTGAGGTATATGAAGACTGCAAGAAGGACTATGCTTTCATCGAAAGCATCGGCCGGGAAGTGGAGGAAGCATTTTTAAACCGCCGCACGCGCAGCGAGGAATCCGTCTACACGGTCATCAACCCCAACGGGACGGCCATGGACGGGGCGGTGCTCCTGCCCGGCCAGGGGGGGAAAGCTTACGCCATGGACAACACGGCGTTAAAATCCCAGCCTTCCCCGGAAGGACTCTGGGTGTGGATGAAGGCGGTCCCCTCCATGGGCGTTGCAAAAATCAGGCTGGAACAGGGGGAAGGGACGGGCAGTACGGTATTTTTCGCGGGACGCCATGAGATTGAAACTCCTTTCTATGCCATCAGCTTAAACGACTACGGCCAGATTACCCGGCTCTATGACAAACAGTACGGCAGGGAAGTCCTCCCGAAAGGGCAGAGGGCCAACGTCCTGCAGATTTTTGAAGATAAGCCCATGGGCAACGACGCATGGGATATCGACATTTTCTACCAGCAGAAAATGAGGGAGATCACCGAGCTGACAGCTTTTGAAATCGAGCAGATCGGGGAAGTCAGGCTGAAGGTGCACATGGAATGGCGCTACATGAATTCCTCCATCCGCCAGGATATGATCCTGTATGCGGATTCCAGAAGGATCGATTTTGAAACGGAAGTGGACTACCATGAGCGCCACCAGCTGCTTAAGGCCGCTTTCCCGGTGGATATCCGCACGACTTATGCAACCTTTGACGTACAGTACGGCAATGTGCGCCGTCCCAACCACTGGAATACCAGCTGGGACCAGGCGAAATTCGAAACGGTGGCCCACCGGTTTGCGGACCTTTCCGAACGGGGCTACGGCGTCAGCCTGTTAAACGACTGCAAATACGGCCATGATGTAAAGGATAACGTGCTGCGCATTACCCTGATCAAAGCCGCGACCCATCCGGACCACAGCCAGGACCAGGGACTGCACCGGTTTACCTATTCCCTGCTGCCCCATGGCGGGGACATTGTGGACGGCGGCACGGTACGCGAAGCCTGCAGCTTAAACCAGCCCCTTCACGTGATACAGGGCGACCTTAAGCTGCCCTTTGAAAGCTTTCTGTCCTTTGACAAAGACTGCGTGGAAGTGGACGCGGTGAAAAAGACCGAGGACGGGAAACACATCGCGGTCAGGTTCCACGACTTTACGGGAGGGACCAACCGGATCAAAGTGCATACCGGATTTGCATGGAAGCGCCGCTGCACCGGCGACCTGCGGGAACGTTCTTTGGATGACTGGAAGACGGACCGGGAGATCTATGTGACCGTAAAACCTTATGAAATCGTGACCATGCTGTTTGAACTTTAAAGCAGGGGCCGCCGCAGCGCTGCGGCGGCCTTTTTTGAAGGATTCCTTTTTTACTGCTGCTTAAGAATATGCTATACTGGAAAAAACGGAAAGAATTGAGGGCGATATGAAAAAAGGGTCCAGACATTTTTACAGAAGGCTGCTGCTGGTCTACACGGCGATCCTGGTGGGCGTGGTGGTCCTTCTGGTTTTATATTTTATTTCGGAACTGCGCCAGCAGGCCAGGGAAACCAACCTGGAATACATGGAAATGGAAGGGACGGAAGGAAGGGAATATATCCTTGACTCCATGGAGGATGCGGAGCACATCCACAGTTCCCTTTACAATTCCTACGACGAATTCAACGATCTGTATCATTACCTTTCCGATGAAATCGACGTTTATATGGAATACCGGCTGGACAATTACGGAGGGAATACATCGGTGTCCTATTCCGGAATCGAGGATTTTATGTCCAGGATTTTTGTCAACTACAGCCAGGTTTCCAGCATGAGCGTCTACAGCTACGCACAGGAAATTGAAACGGTATACGAAAAGGACGGGACAAGCCGCCGCATCCTGGAGCCGGACAGGACAGAGGACGGACAAAACAGCGCCGGACGGCTGACGGCCAAAAGGGAGCTGCGGGACCCGGCCTCTTTGCAGGAAATCGGCTGGATTGAAATGGAATTTTCCGCGGAAAAATTCCAGGATATTGTGAACTTTTATGAATGCGCCAGGCTGCTTGTGCTGGACGGGGAAGGCAGGACGGTTTACGCTTCGGAACCGGGGCTTGAGCCGCTGGCGCAGGTTGGAGGCAGGCAGCTGGAAGAAGAATACGGGTTCTTTTTCTGGGAAGGGGAGGCAGGCGGCTACCGGGTACTGACCCTTTTGACCAAACGGGAAGCTTCCCATATCCCGGTCTGGACGTTTCTGGCGGTGCTTGCGCTGGGAGCGCTTCTGGTGGTGGTCGGGGAGATTGGGATCCACTTTTACCTGCGCAGGATCATGCAGCGGCTAAACGCCATTGTGGAAGGCATGGAGAACGTTAAGACCGGTGATTTGAACACCCGTCTTTCCTGCGGGAAAAAGAAGGACGAGCTGGACATTATTGCGGACAACTTTAACCGGATGTGCGAGGATCTGGATGCCTATATCAAAAAAAGCTACCTGGCGGAGATTGAACAGAAAAACGCGGAAATGGCCGCCCTGCAAAGCCAGATCAACCCGCATTTTTTATACAACACGCTGGAAGCCATCCGTATGAAGGCCATCTGCAACGGGGACCGGGAAGTGGGCAGGATGCTCTACAGCATGGCGGCCATGTTCCAAAGCCAGTTAAAGGCTGCGGACATCATCCTTCTGGCCCAGGAACTGCACTACAGCAAAAAGTACATGGAGCTGTTCGAGTTTCGCTATCACGACAAATTCCGGTGGGAAGTAAACTGCGAGGAGCGGTTTTTGCAGGTGCCGGTGATTAAATTTGTAATCCAGCCGGTGCTGGAAAACTATTTTGCCCATGGGATCCGTCTGGAATCGGACACGAATTTCATCGGGATTACCGTCCGGGAGAACGGTCCCTTTATGGAGATCGACGTGACGGATAACGGGCGCGGGATGGGGAAAGAACAGATGGAAGCCAAAAACGCGGCGTTGGAGGCGGACGAGTTCGACTCCCACAAGTCCATGGGACTGTCCAACGTAAACCGCCGGCTGCGCGCGGTGTACGGCTCGGAGTGCGGACTTTTGCTTAGTCCCGGCATGGACGGCGGCCTGATGGTGACGATCCGGTTTCGAAAGGAAGAAGAGGAAATGGGGGATATAAGATGAAAAAGGTAATGCTGGTGGAGGATGAGGAATTTATCCTGCAGGGGCTGGAGAACATCATTGACTGGGAAGAACTGGGGCTTTCCATCATCCACAAGGCGCACAACGGACAGGAAGCGCTGCAGATGCAGGAGGAGGAAAAAGCGGATATTATCGTAACGGACGTGTGTATGCCGCTGATGGACGGACTGGAACTGCTTGGGAAGGTCCGGGAAACGGATGCAGCGGCCCGTTTCATCATCCTTACCGGTTACAACGAATTTGAATACGCCAGGGCCGCCATCCGGATGGATGTGGAGGATTATATTTTAAAGCCCATTGACGAGGAAGAACTGATCAAGGCGCTGAAAAACTGCATTTCCCGGCTGGAAGAACTGGAAAGCCAAAGGAGCGAACAAATCGACGAAAAGGTGGAATTTCTGCAGTTTCTGGAAGGGAACATGGAAGAAGGGGAGCGAAGCCGGTATTTGGAAGAAAACGGGATCCGGCTTGCCGCGCCTTTTGCCAGCGCGGCCATTGCCAGGGTGGACCTGGCCACGCTGGGGGAATACAAGATCACCGAAGTGATCCGCTACCTGTCTTCCCGGAAAGTGGAGGGGGACGTGATCGTCCGCCATCTGGGCGGAAACGATATCCTGCTTTTGCTTTGCCTGAAAGAAAAGCTGCCCTGTCCCAGGGACTGGTTTGCAAACCTGCAAAATGAACTGGAAATCGACCTGGGGGTGCGCACCTTTTTTACCGTATCCGAAGAATTTAGCGCCCTGGCCGATCTGCCGGAAGTGTACCGTTCGATCCAGAAGATGCAGCGGTACCTCCTGATCGACGGCTACGGAAGCTGCGTGGACGAAGCCCATCTGAAAAACCGCACCAGCGAGGATGTGCTCATTGACCGGGAGAAATTCATGCGGCTGGTTGTCAGCAAGGATATTGGGGCGGCCCGCCAGTATGTGGAGGATCTGTTCATCAACAATATGCAGAAAGACGCTTCGGTGGACGTGCTGTATCAGATTGCCGTCAGGATCGCCCTGATTTTGCATGAAATCCGTTCCGAATACAACCTGACCGGGGAAGGCCGGGGACTTTCGGACGTCATCGACGGAATTTACCAGGCGGAGGATTTGTTTTCCATCAAGGCCCTTTTCCTTTCGGAAATCACGGACATCATTTCCTGGCTGAATACGGAAAATACCCAGTATACGCCGGTGGTGCGCCAGATTATGGCAGAGGTCCGCAAAAACTACCGAAACGATATGAACCTAAAGACGCTGGCCTACAAATACCATATGAATACTTCCTATCTGGGCCAGATTTTCCAGAAGGAAGTGGGATGCCCCTTTTCCCAGTATCTGAACAATGTCAGAAACGACGTGGCCAAACGGATGATTTTGAATACGAACATGCGGATCAACGACGTGGCTAAGGAAGTGGGGTACTCGGACACCAGCTATTTCTACCGGAAATTCAAGCAGAGCTACGGAGTATCGCCTGCCGCCATGCGGGAAATGAAACAATATTGACAAATCAAATGATTTTTTGTGCATATTGAACAGAAAAAGCGCCTTTTTTGCGGTCCCTGTTCCCGGGGACCGGCAAAGAGGGCGCCTTTTTCGGACTCCGGGACGGAAGGTGTACGGATTATACAAAGAAAGATTAAATTTTTGTAAATAACCATAAAAAGTACATGAAACCTATAAGTTTTTAACTATATGTACAAAGGCGGTTTTGTTAAGATGGAAACATCCAGTAAGGCGTTGGCAGGGAAACTGCACAGAGGAAGCTGTTTGAGTGTGGGTACAGGGGGAAAAATGAAAGACAGCAGGAAAAGACGTCGAAGGCTGGCGGCCGCAGCGCTCACTGCCCTTTTTTTATCTTTGACCGGGTGTGTGAAGCCGCAGCAGGAAACGGCGGTCCAGTCGGAACCGGTGGAGCTGGTCTGGTACCAGATCGGCGCCGAACAGCCGGACGGTGAACTCGTGGAGGAACGGGTAAATGCCTACACGAAGGAAAAAATCGGCGTGACGGTGGACATCAGGCCCATCAACTTCAACGACTACAATTCCAGGATGAGAAGCATTATCAATACGGGAACGCAGTGGGACCTGGCTTTTTCCAGCTCCTGGGCGAACGATTATCTGGAAATCGCCCAGAAGGGCGCCCTGCTTCCCTTAAACGATCTGCTTTCGGAGTACGGGACAGGGCTGTTGGAGGAAATCGACGACAGGTTCTGGAAAGCGGCGACGATCAACGGGGAAATTTACGGGGTCCCGTCGCAGAAGGAAATCGGCAATATGCCGATGTGGGTGTTCACAAAGGAATATGTGGATAAGTACAACATTCCCTATCAGGACATCCATACGCTGGAAGACTTGGAGCCATGGCTGAAACTGATCGCCGAAAAGGAACCGGACGTTGTCCCGCTTTATCTGACGAGCGATTTCAGTGCCCCGACTTACATGGATAAAATTATCGACCCTGTCGGGATCGAATACGGAGACGAGACGCTGACGGTGAAAAACGTGTTTGAAACGGAGCGGATGCGCGAAACACTCAGGACGCTGCACCGCTATTTCCAGGCAGGTTATATCAATCCGGACGCGGCAGTGGCCAGAGATGACAAGACAGTGAAACGGTTTGTCACAAAAGGAGACGGGCAGCCCTACGCGGAAACGGTATGGAGCAACTCCCTGGGGTATGAGGTGGTAGCTTCCCAGATTATGGAAACGCAGGTCACCAACGCTTCGGCAAGAGGAGCCCTCACCGTGATTTCCCGGGACTGCAAAAATCCGGAAAAAGCTGTGGAATTTCTGAATCTGGTCAACACAGATCTGTATCTGAGAAATCTGCTCAACTACGGGATCGAAGGCGTGCATTACACCAAAGTCGCGGTTGAGCCGAAAGAAATGGAAAGCTGCAGGGGAAAGCGCTACATCTACGGGTGCAAAGCCCGCCTGCTGGAAGGAAGCGAAAGATATTCCGTTTCCTACTATGTGCAGGGAGGGTTGTTTTCCACCTGGGTGCTGGAAACGGATCCGCTGGACAAATGGGATACCTTTGTCACATACAACGACAATTCCGTGGAAGCGCCGACCTTTGGCTTTGACTTTGACGCTTCGGCAGTACAGACCCAGATTTCCAACTTCCGCATTATCCTGGACGAGTACGGCCCGGCCCTTTATACGGGCAGCGTGGATCCGGACGTTTACGTTCCAAGGCTTATTGAAAAGCTTGAGGAAAACGGCATACAGGATGTGATTGACGAGATGCAGAGACAGATCGATTCCTGGCGCGAGTCTTCGAAAGGGACCGACAGAAAAAAGGAGGGGTAATACAATGAGCAAACCTGCTGTACCGGGCAGAAAGAAAAGGGACAGATGGGCAAAAAGAGACACGGAGCTGACCGTTTTGACGCTCCCCACCGTGATTTGGTACATCTGTTTTTGCTACTTCCCGATGTTCGGTATCCTGATGGCGTTTAAGAACTTCAAGATCGTGGACGCGACCAAGAACTTCTTCTACAACCTGCTTCAGAGCGAATGGAACGGGGTGGACAACTTCAAATTCCTGTTTACTTCCGGCTCCGGGGCGCTGGTTGTAAAGCTGACGCTTTTGTACAACATCGTCTTCATCATCCTGGGCGTGGTGGTTCCCGTATGCCTGTCTTTGATGATGAGCCAGCTGTACAGCAAGCGGTTCGGCAAAGTCTGCCAGACTTTCATGTTCCTGCCTTACTTTATGTCCTGGGTTGTTGTCACCTACTTCGTATTTGCGTTCTTAAGCCCGGACAAAGGACTGGCCAACTCGATCCTCACCAGTATGGGGAAGGATCCGGTCAGCTGGTATCAGGAACCCAAGTACTGGCCCGCGATGCTGATCTTTTTAAGCCAGTGGAAAGGCATGGGCTACGGCATGGTAGTTTACCTGGCAAGTATCACCGGTATCGACGGCACGCTGTATGAGGCGGCCATGATCGACGGCGCGACAAAGATGCAGCAGGCCACCAAGATCACCATTCCGCTGATGAAGCCCGTCATTATTATGATGCTTATCCTGGCGATGGGCGGTCTGGTTCGAAGCGATTTCGGTCTGTTCTACCAGGTTCCCAAAGCATCCGACTCCCTGTATACCGTAACGGAAACCATCGACGTATTTATTTACAAGATGATCAAAACGCAGCCGAATCCGAACATGGGTTCCGCGGCTTCCTTCCTTCAGTCCGTCCTGGGATGCGCACTGATCCTGACCAGTAACTGGATTGTGAAGAAGGTGGACAGCGACAGCGCGATTATTTAAGGGGGTGCGGAAACCATGCAGAAAACAAAAAACAAGATGATGAAGGAGCCGGAAGTCCTGTCCCGGATCAACCGGGTAAAACCGCTGACAAACTTCATCTTCAGCGTGATCTTCGCGATCCTGGCGCTGACCTGTATCGTCCCGGCGATCTTTATCGTCATCATTTCCTTCTCCAGTATGGACAGCATCAACCAGATCGGCTATTCGTTCAAGCCGCTTTCCTGGTCGCTGGACGCATACATTTACCTGTGGAACAACCGGTCCATGATCGGAACCGCTTTTCTGGTTTCCGTATTCGTGACCGTGGCAGGTACGGTAGTCAGCCTGTTTCTGACCGCGGCCATGGGATATTCCCTGTCCCGCAGCAACTATAAGCTGAAAGGACTCTATACGATCATCGTCTTCATCCCCATGGTGTTCGGCGGCGGTCTGGTGGCTACCTACAACGTGTACACATCCGTGCTGCACATTTCGGACAGCCTGCTGGTACTGATCCTGCCCCTGGCAGTATCGTCCTTTAACGTCATCATCTGTAAGACGTTCTTTAAGACCACGATTCCCCAGTCCATCCTGGAGTCCGCGGAAATCGACGGCGCGTCCCAGATGCGTACTTACTTTACCATCGTGCTTCCGATTTCCAAGCCCCTGCTGGCAACCATCGGCATCCTGCAAAGCTTCTCTTACTGGAACGACTGGTTCCTTTCCCTGATGTACATCAACAACCCGAAGCTGTATTCCCTGCAGGCGGTGCTGATGAGCGTGGAGAAGAACATCGAATTTTTGGCGCAGAATGCAAACACCATGGGCGCTTCCGTGGCAGCCTATGCCACAAGCATGCCCAAAGAACCCATGCGTATGGCCATGGCGGTTATCATCGTGGTGCCCATCGCCTGCGCGTATCCGTTCTTCCAGCAGTATTTTGTATCCGGTCTGACGATCGGTTCCGTAAAAGAGTAATCGCAGGCGCTTGGCGCAGGCGTTTGCCCAATAATTCCAAGAAAGGGTGTTTATTATGAAAAAGTTTTCAAAAGTACTGTCCTCCCTTCTGGCGGTAGCCATGGTTGGGACCATGCTGGCAGGCTGCGGCAACACAACAACCCCGGCGGCTGACGGCAGCACAGGTACCGGCGACTCCGGTGCAGCGGCATCTGCGGATTCCGGCGCGGCAAGCGGCGAAACCGTTATGCTCAAATGGATCCAGATCGGCAGCGTGCCCCAGAACAACGACGCCGTAATCCAGGCCATGAACGACTACTCCATCGAAAAGATCGGGATCGGCGTGGAAATTTCCTATCTGGACTGGGGCGTATGGAGCGACAAGGTAACCGCTATGATCAACTCCGGTGAATACTGGGATATCATGTTCACCAACGGGGACAAGTATACTTCCGGCATCGCCCTTGGCGCGTTCGCAGACCTGACCGATATGCTGGGCGAAGTGCCCGACCTGCAGGCCGCGATTCCCGAAAAAGTGTGGGAAGGCGCAAGGGTCAACGGGAAAATCTACGCGATTCCTACTTATAAGGATTCCTCCCAGACCCAGTACTGGGTATGGGATAAAGCGGTTGTGGACCAGCTGGGCATCGATTGGGAAAACATCCACTCCGTAGACGAACTGGATCCTGTTTTGTATGAGGTACAGGACGCCATCAACGCAGGGGAAATCCAGAATACCCAGTATGCGCTGACCATTGCATCCGACGGGATCAACGGCTTTCTGATGAACTATGAATCCCCTATCCCGGCCCTGGGCGTCCGTTACGACGACGAGAGCGCGCAGGTTGTCAACGTGTTCGAGCAGGAAGACATTATGAACGTGCTCAAACATATGCACAAATGGTATAGCGACGGCCTGATCAATCCCGATGCGGCAACCACCGACCAGGGACCCCAGTGGTGCGTAATTTCTTCCGGCCAGGGCTTCCCGGGCGCGGAAGTATCCTGGGCAAGCGGACGCGGCGCCGACGTGTATGCAGAGCCTTTCATCGGCCCCCTGTATTCCACCACTTCCATCTTAGGATCCGTAAACGCCATTTCCGCAGCTTCCAAATATAAATCCGAAGCGCTGAAATACCTGGAGTTTGTCAACACCGACGAAACCATGAGAAACCTGCTGGCTTACGGCATCGAAGGCCAGGACTACACCATGAACGAAGACGGCACCATCACCCGTGCGGAAAACTGCTACAGCCCCGCAACCTATGCGCAGGCAAGCTATTTCACCCTCTACCCGGTAGCGCCCAACGCGGCAGATCAGTGGGATAAGGTGGAAGAGTGGAACGAAACGGCAGAATCCTCCGTACTGCTGGGCTTCAACTTCGACCGTACCAATGTGGAAACACAGATTGCAAACTGCTCCCTGGTTATGGACCGTTATAAGAAAGAGCTTTATACCGGTACCAGGGATCCGGAAGAAGCGGTTCCCGCACTGTATGCGGACCTGGAAAAAGCAGGTCTGGAAGATATCCGCGCCGAGTATCAGGCGCAGGTGGATGCGTTCCTGGCATCCAAATAAATCAAATGCCGATACACTTGCCTTTCTGAAATATAGTTGTTACACGAAAAGAGGGACCTTTCCGGTTTTGCCGGGGGGTTCCTCTTTTCAATTTACATTTTATACAAAATTGTTACGTTGTTTTTGTGGAAAACGGATATCAGGCCAGGGAGGGGAGGTGATATCCTGATCCTGTCGGTTCAAATGAAATCAAAGAAGGAGCGGGAATGATGCAGACAACGTATCGGAAAAAACAGCGCAGGAAAGTCAGTCCTTTGCCTTATCTTTTACTGCTGCCGTCCATGGCACTGTTCTTTTTATTCAATTTTTATCCCTTTTTAAAAGCGGTGATCCTGTCCTTTTCCCTGACAGACAAGAGAGGGAATTTTGCCAAGTGGGTTGGGCTGGATAACTGGGTCCGGGTGCTGGAGAAGGAATCTTTCTGGAAAGTGGTGGAAGTTACGTTGGAAATGGCGGCCATCAATCTGGCGGTTACTTTTCTGATCGCCCTGGTGTTTGCCCTGCTTTCCGTGCGTAAAGTGCGGTTTTCCAAATGGTACCAGACCATGTACGCCCTGCCCATGGCCATTGCCTCCTCCCCTGCGGCGGCAATTTTTCTTTTTATTTACCGCCAGAAAAACGGGCTTCTGAACAATCTTCTCGGAACGTCCATCGGCTGGACCCGTCAGATGCCCTATGCGCTTTGGGCGGTGTGTGCCATGACCATATGGATGCATGTGGGAGTGAGCTTCATTTTCCTGCTGGTGGGATTTCGCAATGTATCGCAGGACCTTCTGGAAAGCGCGTGGCTGGACGGGGCGGGCCCCTTTGCACGGATCCGCTATCTCCTGATTCCCCTGGCGTCGCCCCAGCTGTTTTTTGTTTTTTTCCTTAACATTGCCAGCTCTTTTCGCAGCTTTGCACAGATCCGGCTGCTCACGGGAGGGGGACCCGCCAACGGGACGAAAACCCTGATTTACTATATTTATGAAAACGCGATTATCAACGGGCGGTTTGAAACCGCATGCGTACAGGCGATCTTCCTGTTTGGGCTGATTTTGCTGGTGACCCAGATACAGATGGCCCTGGAGAAAAGGATGGTGCATTATCAATGAGCGATACAAAAAAATGGGGATGGAGGGGGGCTGCAGGATTTTTGATCCGCCTTGCCTTGGGGATCGCCTTTATTTCGCCCCTGATTGTGGGATTGTGTTTTTCCTTCCAGGACGAGCAGACCCTGGGGATGTATCCTCTGAAACTGCTGGTTTCCAATCCCACCCTGGAAAATTACGGGAAGGTATTTACGGATATCCCGATTCTGCTCTATCTGGCCAATACGGGCATTGTTTGCGTGACGGCGATTTTTTTCCAGATCATTCTTTGCAGTCTGGCTGCCTACGCCTTTGTATTTTTTGAGTTTCCCATGAAAAAGATTCTCTTTTCCCTGGTGCTGACAACGACCATGATCCCGGGGGAAGTGGTGGTGATTACCAATTACACGACGATCCAGAATATGGATCTGATCAATACCTATGCAGGGCTGGTGCTGCCCTCCCTGGTATCGGGCGCGTCCATCTTCCTGATGCGGCAGTATTTTCTGACGATCCCCAAGGACTACCGGGAAGCGGCGACCCTGGACGGCTGCGGAAATATGGGATTTTTCTTCCATATTGTCATGCCCCTTTCCGTGCCCACCCTGTCCTCCCTGGTGATTTACCTGTTCGTCCAGATTTACAACCAGTTCTTCTGGCCCCTTCTGGTGACCAATACGGACCGGATGCGGACGATCCAGATTGGGATTTCCATGCTGGTAACGGCGGACGTGGTGGATTACGGCCAGATCCTGGCCGGGGCGACAGTGGCGATCCTGCCCAGCGCCCTGATTTATATTTTCGGACAGGATTATATCATCCGGGGAATGACGGCCGGCGGGGTGAAAGGCTGATCCTTGGACAAAACGGATAAGAAAGGCCGCAAGGCGTTCTTATAGATACCTGACATTTTAAGAAGCAAAGAAGAAAGGAAACGAAAAGATGAAGAAAAAACTGGCATTGACACTGATCCTTTCCATGGCGCTGGGGCTGACTGCCTGCGGCAGCGCACAAGGAGAATCTACAGGGCAGGATAACCAGGTATCCTCTGCAGCACAGAGCGCAGGACAGGAAGAAGCGTCCGGACAGGCAGGGGAAACGACCGAAGTGGTTTGGTGGACCTATTTCGGAGATCAGAACATCGAATTTCTGCAGAATGTGATCGACGATTTCAACGAAAGCCAGGACGAGTACCACGTCACCATTGAATATCAGGGAAGTCAGGCGGAAATGAACGCAAAAATCCAGTCTACGGCAAAAGAGGATCTGCCTGCCCTTTTCTCAGGCGCGGTGGAAAATGTGGCAATGTATGCGGGAGCCGATTACTGCGAGCCCCTGCAGACCTATATCGACCAGGATGAAGAAGGCTGGCCGGAACTGGACAGCACCTGGGACGCCATCCGCATTGCCTACTGCGACAACGAAGGCAACCAGGTAGGCTATCCCATCGGCTACAGCTATCCGGGCATTTATTATAATGCGGATATGCTGGAAGAAGCGGGAATCGATCCTTCCCAGATCCAGAGCTTCGATGATCTCTACAGCGCCTGCCAGGAGCTGGTAAACGGCGGCTATACGACCTACGGCATCGGCTTCCATCCGGACGGGTTTTACTTTAACGCGGCCCTGGGAAGGGAAGGCATCCAGGCTTACAACAATAATAACGGCATCGGCGGGGAAGCCATTACGGAATGCCTTTATAATTCGGACCAGACCGTGCACGATGCGATCTTCAATATGCTGGACGTCTATCAGAAACTCCATGCAGAGAATCTGTGTGTTCCTTATGGGACAGATTATCAGGCGGAAATCATCCCCCAGATTGCTTCCGGCGACTGCGCGATGATGATGGGCGTGGTTTCCATGACTACAAAGGTGCTGGATTCCGTTGACGGCGCGTTTGAAGTAGGCATTATCCCCATGATTTCCGCTACCGAAAACGGAAAGCGCACGGGCGAACCTGCCGGCGGGACGGGAACTTATATCGGCAACAACGGCAATGCGGACCAGATGCAGGGGGCATATGAATTTATCAAATTTGCAAGCACAGGAGATCAGGCCGCGTATTTTGCAGTGGAAACGGGATATCTGGCGCCCAATCAGGAGTCCTTTGACAGCCAGGTGTATCAGGACTATGTGGCCAATACCTTCCCTGCGGTAACCGGGATTTATGAATCCCTGGAAGCTTCCGACGACTCTGCCAACAATCCTTACATTCCGATTTCCAACGAGATGAAGGAAGCCAACAAGCTGGCAATCGAAACGGTGGCGGCGGACCCTTCCGCGGATATTGACGCGGTGATCACCACAGCGCAGGAAACCATCCAGGAGGCAATCGATCTGTACAATGCGTCCAATGAATAAGGAGAAGAAACTGCTGGTTTTTTCTGTGGATGCCATGGTGTGCGAGGATTTGGCGCTGCTGCGGGAGAAGCCGAATTTTCGGAAGTATCTGGCGGGCGGCTGCGAGGTGACAGGAGGGATGAAGGGCATTTATCCCTCCGTCACCTATCCCGCCCATGTGTCCATGGTGACCGGATGCTATCCGGCCTCCCACAAGGTTACCAGCAATTTTTCATTTACGACAACGGGAAAAGACCAGAATTGGCTGTGGTTCTCCGATGCCTATCGGACGGAGGACCTTTTTGCAGCCGCCAAAAAAGCGGGATACACAACGGGGGCCATTTCCTGGCCCTGCAGTGCCAGAAACCCCAATATCGACTGGCTGATGGCGGAATACTGGATGCCAAACCCCGGGGACACCCTGACCGGAAGCTTCCGGGACGCGGGTTCATCCGAAGAAATGCTTGAGATCATTGAATCGTGCAGGGAGTTTCTGCCGGAAGGCTATGAAAAGGGCGGAAAGAAAAATTTCATGCAGTGGCCCCAGATTGACCGGTTCAATATCCGTGTGGCCTGTGAAGTGATCGAAAAACATGCGCCGGACGTCATGTTTGTCCATGTGGGACTGTTCGATGCCGCCCGGCATGCCCACGGCTGTTTCGGGGAGCATATCGCAGCCGCGGTAAAAGAGCTGGACGGATATATCGGGCAGCTGGGAGAAGCCTGTGGACGGGCCGGATACGGGGAAGCGCTGGATTTTGTCCTGGTCAGCGACCACGGGCAGATGGATATCCGGCGCAGCATCAATCTTAACGTATTGCTGGCGGACGGCGGGTTTTTGCAGACGGACGAAAGGGGGCGCGTGACTTCCTGGAAGGCATACAGCTTTTCCAACGCCATGTCTTCTTTGGTCTATGTGGCTGATCCGGCGGATGACAAACTGTGCCGGGAGGTGTATCATTATCTTTGTCATCTTTGCAGGGAAGGAATTTACGGGATCGGCCGCGTTTTCACCCGCAGGGAAGCCGCATTTTTGGAGCATCTGGACGGGGAGTTTTGTTTTGTCCTGGAAAGCGACGGCTATACCTCCTTCGGGGACGGGGCGGTCCGTCCCCTGGTTCACAATTTTGACTGCAGCGATTACCGGTTTGGGAAGGCAACCCACGGATATCTTCCCGAAAAAGGACCGCAGCCTGTATTTGTGGCCAAGGGCCCGGATTTTATCCCCAACCGGACGCAAAAAAGGGGCAGGCTTATTGACGAAGCGCCTACGTTTGCCGCAATTTTGGGGGTAGGGCTTCCGGAAGCGGACGGACGGGCGATGACAGGACTTTTACGGAAGGAAGAAAAGGAAATATGAAGATTTATCTCATCCGTCACGGAGAAACGGACTGGAACCGGGAAGGAAGGATCCAGGGGCAGGAGGATATCCCGCTGAATGAAAACGGGCGCAGGGCGGCCCGGCAGACGGCCCTTGCCCTGGACAGCGTTCCTTTTCAAGCCGTATATTCTTCGGATTTGTGCAGGGCGTCGATGACGGCAAAGATTGTGGCGGCGGACCGGGAAATCCCCATGGTTTGCAGTAAGGACATGCGGGAAATCGGGTTCGGGGACCAGGAGGGGCGGTTCATTGCCCGGATCAAAGACGACCCGCAGGATCCCATCCATAACTTTTTCCTCCATCCGGACCGCTACATCCCCCCCAAAACGGCGGAATCCTTTGATTCCCTTTACAGCCGCAGCGACAGATTCCTGCGGGAGGTGATCCTGCCGCTGGAGGGAAAATACGATACCGTGCTCCTGGTGGCCCACGGGGCCTGGAACCGCAGTGTGGTCAATCCCCTGGCGGGGGTGGACCGGGCGCATTTCTGGGAGATCCCCATGGAAAACTGTGCGGTTTCCATCCTGGACTGTAAAAACGGCCGGTTGGAGCTGGAAGAAAGGAGCCGGGTGTTTTCATGAGCGGGATATACCTGTCCGCCTACTGTGTGGACTTTCGGGACTATGCGTGGCTGGAAGGCGCAATCCGCTCCTTTGGGCAATATGGAGTGGGGGCGGAACTGGCTGCCGGGTATGAACGGGAAGGATTCGACGCGCTTCTGGAAGCCCAGGCAGGGCGCTTCCGGGATCTGCCGGTAACGCTGCACGCGCCTTTTATCGAGTGGTGCACCGTGCCGGGCAGCAAAGAAGAAAAACGGGCGCAGGCGGAATTTGAAAAAGCCTGCAGGCTGTATGGGGATTTCCATGCGTCTTCCATTGTATTCCATACCCACGAGGGTTCTTTTGAGGAAGGGAAAAAAGAGGAAAAGCGGCGGCGAAGCGCAGAAGTGCTGCGGGAATTTGCAGGACGGATGGACCGTGCCGGAATGCGGGCTACGGTGGAGAACGTGGGCTATCCGGCGCTAAACAATGTGTTGTTTAACGAAGAGGAATTTGTGGGGCTGTTTGCCGTCCTTCCGCCGCAGATGGGGTGCCTGGTCGATATCGGCCACGCCCTGCTCAACGGCTGGGATATGGAAAATTTGATCCGCACCCTGGGGACGAGGATTTGGGGCTATCACCTCAATCAAAACGACGGCAGGAAGGATCTGCATTTCCCTATTTACGATCCCCGTGGGATTTGTTCCCCGGGGCGGATGGATGAGATTCTCAAAACCATTGCCCGCTGTTCCCCGGAGGCGGATCTGATCCTGGAGTATGCGCCGGGCCCCAAAATCAGCCGGGAAGGACTGCTTGCCGATATCCGGCGGGTGAGCAGGATCTGCGGGAAATAAAGGACAGGAAGGAAAAAGACCATGGATTATGGACAGGAAGGAAACATCCGGATTCGTACGGCCAGGGAAAAAGACGCAAAAGGCTGTCTGGAGATTTATGCGCCCTATGTGGAGCGCACGGCGGTCACTTTTGAATATGAGGTTCCTTCTTTGGAAGAATTCCGGGAAAGAATCCGTAAGACAGAGGAAAAGTATCCGTGGATTGTGGCGGAAAAGGACGGGAAACTGCTGGGCTACGCCTATGCAGGGCCTTTTCATGCCCGGCCGGCCTATGACTGGGCGGTGGAAACTTCCATCTATGTAAGGCAGGACTGCAGGGGCCAGGGGATCGGGAAAAAGCTGTATGAGGCGCTGGAGCAGGTGCTGAAAGGGCAGCACATTTTAAATGCCAACGCCTGCATTGCCTGGCCAAAGCAAGAGGACGAATATCTGACAAAAGACAGCGAAGCCTTCCACCGCCGCCTGGGGTACCGGCTGGCAGGAGAATTCCGGCAGTGCGGGTATAAGTTCGGCCGCTGGTACAATATGATCTGGATGGAAAAGCATCTGGGTCCCCACCCGGCCCGCCCCGCTGCGGTAGAGCCCTTTGCGGGGCGGGAGATCAGGAAGGAACCGTGAGGGCCGCCCGGATTTTTGCGCTCTGGATTTTTGCACTCAGCCTTCCTGGCGTCCCTCATGCGTACCTTCCGGCGCAGGCACACGTTTTTCCAGCTTCCCAAACAGATGGCGCAGGACCAAAACCGCAGCGGCGGACAGGATCAGCTCCGCGGTGAGCTGGGCATAGGCCAGGCCGTACAGCGGGAAGAGCCGGTTGAGGATGTAAAGCGCCGGAATTTCCAGCACAATCTTGCGAAGGATGGCGAACAGGAAAGCTTCCCGTCCCATGCCGGTAGCCTGGAAGACGCCCACGGCCAGGAAATCCACGGCCAGAAAGGGCAGCCCCAGACAAAAGCCCCGCAAAAACCGGCTGCCGTAGCCGATGATGGCTTCGTTTTGCATAAACAGCCCGGTCAGGAAGCCGGAAGCGGCAAAATAGAAGACGCAGACGGTAAGGATAAAGCCCAGCATGATTTTTACCGCAAACAGCAGGGTATTTTTCATCCGCTTCACATTGCCGGAGGAATAGTTGTAGCTGATCAGGGGCATGATGCCCTGGGAAAGGCCCATGGAAATGTTCATGGGGACCATATTGATTTTCTGGGTGATGCCCATGGCCGCCACGGCGTCCGGGCCGTAGACGGAAGTAAAGTTGTTCAGGATCGTCATTCCCGTCACATTGAGCAGATTCTGGATGGAGGCGGGGATGCCCACCCCGCAGACGCCAAGGACGATGGAGCGCCGGAAGCCGAACATGTTGGGCCGGATGCAGACGAAGGTGGTTTTTCGGCGCACATAAAGGAGGACAAAGAAATACAGGCAGGCCACGCAGTTGGAGAGGAAGGTGGCAAGCCCCGCCCCTTCGGCGCCCATATGAAAGCCCCAGGGCAGGATGAAAATGGGATCCAGGATCATATTCAGGATACAGCCGCACATGGTCCCCACGCTGGCATGAAGGGCCGCGCCTTCCGAACGGACCAGATAGGCCAGCACTACGTTGAGGATGGAAGGGGTGGCTCCCACGAATACCGTCCATTTCAGATAGCCTAAGGTGGCGGCCTTGGTCTGGGCGTCGGAGCCCAGCAGGATTAAGAGGGGACCCTGGAACATTGTGCATAGGACGGAGAAAAGGATGCCGGAAAGAATGGCGCAGTAAAAGCCGAAGGCCGAGCTGCGGTAGACGGTATCATAGTCCCTGCGCCCCATGGCCCGGCTCATCATGCTGGAACTGCCCACGCCGAACAGGTTGTTGACTGCGTTGAATGCCAGCAGGACAGGGGCGGCCAGGGTGACGGCCGCATTCTGGATGGGGTCATTGAGCATCCCTACAAAATAGGTGTCCGCCATGTTGTAAAGCACCATTACCAGGGAACTTAAAACAGTGGGAACGGCCAGCTTGGCTACGGCGTTTGGGATCGGCGTGTTTTCGAATAGGATGATTTTCTGCGTATTGTCCATCTAAACTACCTCTTTTTGTAAAATCGGTCCCGCCCGCGGGGCAGAAGCGTAATTTCATTATAGCACTGCGCGGCCGGCAGTACAGCCTTTTTGGAAAAATAAAAAGAAGCAGAGATTTCCGTACTCCATGGGGGAAGGGGATCTCTGCTTTTTTTCGTGAAATAATTAGATTTACGAAAATTCCATACAAAAAAGGCATGGGCGAAGATGAAATATAAGCATTAGACATGAAAAAGACGTCCCCCTATAATGAACTCAGAAAGGAAAACCTGATTCTGCAGAAAGTAAGGAGGCAGCGCCTATGAAAAGAATTGTTTTGCTTCTGCTGGCAGCGGCATGGATGCTTTCCCTTGCGGCATGCGG
>CALWGP010000037.1 GCA_944380095.1 uncultured Lachnospiraceae bacterium
AGTCAAACTCCCGGAATTTCAGTTCCTGCTTGTTGACGATAATATATCCGAACATGGCGTTTCCTTCAGCTCTTTTTAATAAACGTGGTGCCGCATTTGGGACAGCGGATCTCGATGCGTCCCCGGCCCCTGGGGACGCGGATCTTCTGCCTGCACCCCGGGCAGCGATAGATGTGATGGGTCCTCATCTGGGAAAACTCGCTCTTTTTCCCGTAAGCCTTGCGGCGCAGGGATGCGGTCAACGCCAGATATTTCTGATTTTCCGCGTACCGCTTGGGGATATTTTTGGAAAAAATACGAAAATAATTATAAATCAGGACCACCAGGGCCAGCCAAAACCAGATATCGTGTCTGGAAAACAGGGAAATGATCAAAAGCACCACGGCCGCGCCTGACAAAAACCGGCCGAACTGGTCCCCGCCGTAGCGGCCCTGCATAAAACGGATAAATTTTTCTCTCATGTCGATCCGACTCCTTTACTACGCTAGTCTACATTTTAACGCATCAGGGGTAAATTGCAATAAAGGGACGGAAAATTAAATCTAAAAAAAGGATAAACTGTCAAGGCTCCTCCTGATATTCTTTTTCCGAAATCTCCCGTATCTGTACTCTGGGGGCATCCGCCGGAATAAGGAGCTCTTTTTGCTCCAGCTTCCCGCTTCCGTCTTCTTTTCGCCGAAGTACTACCACCCGATAGTCTTCGTCTTGCGACAGGAGGGCTTTTTGCGCGTCATATTCCTCAAAATTCCGGCAGAGTCCGCCGTTTAGTGAGATAATTATATCGCCGATTTCATACTGTTCATTTTCCGGGGCCTCCGAGTCATATCCCACTACTACCAATCCATAATCGATACCCGTATCGGCAATATTCCGGATCAGGCTGATCACAGCCGCCGTATATTCTTCCGCATAAGGATCCTCCTTTCGCATCTTTTCCCGGAACAGGTCCATACAGGTCACCGCATCCTCATAGAGTCCAAGATTGAGAAACCGCATCATTTTTCCCCAGAGCGTATCCGGATCATCCTCCATAAGGGGCGCAAATTTTTTCCGGGCCTCAGCAAGCGACGCCTCCAGATCCTTTTGCACCTCGGAAAGTTCCGCCTCCTTCCAGGTCAGCAGATCTGCCTGCCCCACCAGCTCTTCCACGGCGGCTTCCGCCTCCTGCGCGCTCATTCCGGCTTCCCTGTATTGCCTGACTAAGTCGCTCTTTTGTTCCATCACTTCCCGGTTTGCGTCCCCGACGTTTAAAAGAATACGCTCCATGCTCATCTCGATGGCCGTCATGGAACTGTCCTGGGCGCTGATTAAAGCCGCCTCATCCTCAATCCATTCCGACGCCCGGAGGGGAATATAATAAAGCTCCGGCAGGAAATCATATTTGAAGCCGCTGATGGCCTCCTGATTTTCCACCGGCAAAAACATCTGGTTAGTACAGTATCCTACGTATCGCAGCTCTTCTTCCATCATGCTTTGGTAACATTCCAAAACCTCCTCCCGCACCGCAAGATCCATGGGCGTATCCGGGGATACAATGGTTTCCATATAATAGAGATTATCAATGGCGCCCTGGCAGAAAGCAAGCAGATAGTCGTGCATCGCTGCAGCGTCTGCCGCCAAAAAAGGCGTTCCCTGAAGATCTTTTTGCAGATCCTCCGGCATGGCCGCAACTTCATTGTCCATGCCGTAAAGAAGCATCCGGGCCTGTTTCAGCGCAGCCAGCACAGCTTCCCCGGAGGACTGGTCGAAATGCTCCAGATAGGCTTCGCATTCCCGGTAAGCATCGTCCGTATAGCCCGCAGCCACCTCGATCTGCGTAAGGTTTTGCTGCGCGTAGTAAATCAGCCGGTCCGTAAGATTGCGCTCTTCCTGCGTGGAAGGGTAAGGCGTTTGCGCAATGATAGACCTGTATACAAAAACGCAGACCAGCAACAGGGCCAGCGCGCATGTGGCTGCAATCACCCCTAATCTACGTCCCTTCTTCTTTCCCCGGCCCTTAAAAAACGTGCGGGAAGGCCTGGAAATCAAAAATTCCTCAAGCTTTTCAATGAAAGCGTCAAAAAACTGGTAATTGGATTCCAGCCCGTTTTTATAGCGCAAAGGCTCTATGGACTCCGGCAGGCTTGACGGGAAAGCGAATCCCCTCAGCATGACCGGGATAATATTTTTGTTTTTTTCCAAAGCGTGTTCAATTTCCAGTCTCACCCAGTCATCTTCATTGACGCACCGATCCAGACAGCCAGGGGAGAGAACCACGATAAAATCCCCGCATTCTTCAATCACCGAGTAAAGTTTCTTGTTAAAATCCCCGGATCGCAGGGATTCCACATCAAAAAATACGGAATACCCCAGCTCCGTGAGTTTGTCTCTCAGAATCTTCGCAGTGGACTCTCCCCCGTCTCTCCGGTAAGAAATAAATATGTCGTACTCTCTTTTCATTCGCCTGTGCCTCCCTCCTTTACTGATATTATCCGGGCCCCCAAAATCCCTGTCAAGAAAAAAACTCCGAAAGAGAAACTCTTCATTGACAGCATCCCCCGAAAGAGACTATAATGAAATCCACATAAGGGCCAGTCAAGGTTTCGACAGGGGTCTTGCAGCTGGAGAAGCTATCCGCAGGTGGTGCGTCAAACCACAAACCTAAATATAAACGCTAACAACAATAAAGTAGCGCTTGCCGCTGCCTAAAAGCGGCATGTCTGACCCGGGGCACTCACACTCCGGGATCCAGGCATCGACTCTGTGAGAAACGATGCAGGTTAAGCTTTGCCCCTGCAGGCGTATCATGAAGCTACCGAAGGCATCAGGGTGTCTGCTCCCGGATGCCGGAGGGAACAGGCCGGGGAAAGCCCGGCGCAAATGAACAGACTATGATAGTAGAAGGACAGGGAATAGGCTTTTGGACACGGGTTCGACTCCCGTCTGGTCCACTAGAACTGCTTTACTCGGACTATTTGACTGAAAAGATTTGATGGTTTCGAGTGAGTTTTAAACGTAAATTTATATAAAAAATCAGCATCCGAGAAATTTGATGCTGATTTTTTCTTGTCTGCGCTTTTACCCCAGACGGCGCAGAGATGTTAATATTTTGGCTTCTATCGCTACACAGCCATAGATAGAAAACCGGCCAGCTCCTGAAGGCTTCCCTGATAATCGGACCGGATGGGGAGATTTTTAAAATTCTCCATGGTATCCGTCACCAGGAAAGTGGAAATTCCCACTTCTGCCGCGGCCAAGTCCTCTTCCACATCGTTGCCCGCCATCAGGCATTCTTCCGGATCCAGGGAAAATCGCTCCAAAAGATCGGAAAAATAACGCGGGTCGGGTTTGCAGAACCGGCAGTCCTCATAGGTAGTAATGATCTCAAAGTCCGCTGCGTCCAGCCCTGCCCAGCGGATCCTGTTTTCGGTGGCGCAGCGGGGAAACACCGGATTGGTGGCCAGATAAACCTTCCCTCCGTTTTCCTTCGCTGCCTTCACCGCCTTTTTTGCCCACAGGGACGGATGGGTGACGGCCTTTGCCCGGTTGAAGCCGTCCCGGTAAAAATCCAGGGCGATCTCTTCCGCTTCCTTTTGCGGCACGGGCAGCCTGCCTTCCATATGCTCCCAGAACGCCTCCCGGTTGGTACGGCTGCCGTCGTTTCCAATCATGGCTTTGTAGCCGTCCCATACCGCCGCAATCAGGGCTTTCTTATCTACCCCTTCTTTTTGTTTTTCATAGGCGCCGGCCAGAAGGGGCATATAATATGCGACGAACTGCTCCTGCCGCATGGGCAGAAGCGTTCCGTCCAGGTCAAACAGAATATGTCGGAATCTCATTTCTTTCCTTTCAGACCGCGCCGATGGCG
The DNA here is from genome assembly GCA_944380095.1 of uncultured Lachnospiraceae bacterium. GTDB lineage: Bacteria > Bacillota > Clostridia > Lachnospirales > Lachnospiraceae > Gallintestinimicrobium. Next base: position 3,848 of record CALWGP010000037.1, read on the forward strand.
GTCATATAATAGTGATACAGCACTAAATTGGTATCGGCCTTATAGTGAAGTCCGTCCACCGCGTGAACGCCCGCCTGCATCAGATAAGAGCTGCTGTCCAGCCAGATCACCTGGGGGATCAGCTGGGAACGCAGCGTCGAATTGAACAGGTCCACCCTTTCCTGGGTGATATTATGGCTGTTGGCCCATACCGGATTGACGGACGCATAATAGACCGTGGCCCCTCTCTGGGTCCACACCGCCCCCCAGTAATTGACGTCCTGGGCGTATTTGGATGCGTCGGACAGGTCGTTTACCCCCATATTGATCACAACGCGGCTTCCCTTTCCGATGATCCGGTCCGCCTGGGGGATTGCGGAATCGTGGAACCATTCATACCGGCTTCCGCTCTGCGCCACCACCGCTGCCGGGCAGACGCCAAAGGCTTCTTCCACATGCTCTTTTAAGGTCACCATCCGGGAATCCCCGATAAACACCACGCCGGCTGTCACGGCAGGCTGGTTGCCGGCCGCTGCAGCAATCTGTGCCTGGCGGGCCGCCTCCCGGGCCGCAGCCTCTGCCGCTTCCTGCGCTGCTTTTGCTGCTTCCTGTGCTGCTTTGGCCGCCAGACGGTTCTGCTCCTCCAGCTGAGCCAGCACGGCTTCGTCCACAAAAGCCGCCGCCTCATAGCGCACATATCCCAAAGTATTGCCGCATTCGATAAAATACCAGCCGTTATCCGTCTGTCCCCATGCGTTGACCATCTGCCCGGCTTCCACGGAACCGATGGCCTGGGCGTCTTCCTGCGCCAGGTTTTTAACCGCCGCCGTCCGGTTTACCGACATCACCCGGGGCAGCGCCCACTGCTCCACCACAAATCCCGGCATCGGAATCATCACAGCCTGCAGGTCTGCTGCACGGGTCTGCATTCCAAAAGCCGCAAACCCTGCGGCAATCATCACCGTAAGACACGCCAATTTCCTGATTATTTTCATAACTGCCTCCTTTTGGCTGCCCCGGCAGCCTCTTTTTCTTTCCTTTCAGCCTCCCTTTTTGTTGTTTCCTACTGCTTTTGCCGCCGAAAAAAGCAGCGAAAACAGCCAGTGAATCAGCCAGGACAAAACGACCGAAAGCCCGATGGACAAAACGCCCACCGTAATGATATCCAGTTTGGGAAAACCGTTGAGCACCCGGTAAAACAGGAACAGGTGCAGCAAATACATTTCCAGGGAAATCTCTCCCAGAAAGGCAAAAACGCGCAGCCAGCGGCCTTTTAGCAGGCAGGCCGCCTGAAGGACAAACAGGGACCACAAAATGCCGGCAGCGATTCCATCCCTTATTTTTTCCCATCCTTCCGGCAAAAGAAGTCTTGCGTCCATGCCGCTTTTTACCACCCAGGCGACGCCTGCCAAAAGCACGGCAAGCCAGACCGGGTAGAGGAAATTGGCAGCTTTGAGCAGTTTTTTTTCATACTGGGCCATAGCCGCCCCGATCCAGAAAGGGAGATTGGAAACATACCAAAAGTCCGCCTTCCCCTGTGCGATAAGCAGCGCCGTATACCCGACGGTGCAGGCTGCCAGCGCTGCCATCCGGCTTCCCGGGGTCTTCATGGAACGAAAGGCTAAAAAAAACGCCAGATACAATACCAGGATATTCCGGATAAACCAGTAATCATATCCCGTAAAAAACTGAAGCCAGTCTTCAAATCCGTAGATTCCCCCCGAAAAAAACTCCATGCACCCTACGATTACCAGATAGGGAAGATAGGTATGTTTAAAACGCTTCCAGAGAAAAATCCCTTTGATCTTTTTTCCGGACACGCTCTTTACCAGGCCGTATCCCGAAGCCAGGAAAAACAGATCCACCCCGTAAATCCCGGACCGCATCAGTCCGTACCGCAGCGGCTCGCAGTCAAACAGCGGGGCATACCAGTTAATAAAATGGGTGACCATCACAAGGATCACGCCGATCCCGCGAAGGATCATGGACTGGTCCCGGGTCAGAAAACAGGTTCTTTGCTTCATACTTCCTCCCACTATAGGCGCAGCATGGCCTGGATGGAATAATACAGGCTGGGATTCCCGGTAAGCAGGTTGAAACTTCCGTCCGTTTGAATCAGCACAAGGAACAAAAATCCCACATGCAAAAGGACCGCTGCTTTCAGCCAGCATACAAACGCCCCGTAAACTTTCTTTTCCCTGGCCTGCTGCGCCAAAAGGAACAGACAGAAGACGGCGGCCAAAAACAGGCCGAAAGAAATATCACAGCTGTAGCGCTGCAGGATCCCCGCCCCCGTGGCGTCCGCAGCCGCGATAAAGAGGCTGACGCCGGCCGACACCGCCGCTGTCTTGATTCCCTTTTCCTTTTTCCAAAAACCGGGGCAAAGCAGGCAAAATACCGGCCAGGAAAGCAGGCTGCATGCAAAAATCCCGCCCAGGCAGCTTTCGCTCACCATCCTCCCGGCGTAATCCGTTTCAATGGCCGCGCTCATCAGGTACGGAAAGGCCGCCTCCATACGGGGCGGTTCCATAAGGAAGTACCACAGCCCGTAAAAGATCCGGGAAAAATTGAACCCCCGGTGGGTCATATCGTTGCTGGTCATACTATAGGACGCCCCGAAATCAAAGGGCGATCCGAAGCGGATGGCATTGTAATACATCAGCCCTGCCCCCACTGCCGCAAAGGGAAGGACCAGGGCCAGCGTCCGTCCGGCCCCTTTTTTGGAAAAAAGGGAACGGGTCCGGAAAACCTCTTTCCAAAACAGCGGGACCGCAAGAAGGGAAAACAGCAAAAACTGCGGCCTGCAGCCCGCCGTCAGGGCAAGGCACGCAGATCCGAAAGCATACCAGGCCGTTTTTCTTTTTTCACAGTCCAGTCCCCGCAGATAGGCCCATATCCCCGCCGCCGTAAACATATAGGACGCAATAATAGGAACATGGTACAAATCCGGGCGGATCAGCAGGTAAAAAAGGGAATAGCTGCCGGTCAGCATGAGCATCCCGACGCCGTACAGATAAAAGGGCACTTCCGGGAAATACCGGCGCATGATCTCCCACACAAGGCAGGCGCTGGCTGCAATAAACCCGGCAAAAAAAGCAAATACCGCCAGATAGTTGGGCAGCGCTTTCCCGGTCAGCAAATAGACGGGGAAATAAAGAAGAAGCTCCGGCACAATGCCAAAATATACATAATAGTTTCCTTCATAATAGGAGTAGTCCGCCTGATAAGGAATCCGGTTCGCCTGCAGGTAAATGGTATCGTAAGGGTTTTCCACCTGCGAAAGGATGGGGTCAGCCTCTCCCACGCTCACCTTCCCCCGGCTTAAGGCCACCGCCAGTTCCTGATACTGGGCGTGATGAGGGGCCAGGTTTTGGCGGCAGTCCGGATTGATCTGCACAAAGATCCCGGCCGCCCCTGTCAGGACAGCCGTCAGCACCGCTGCGGCGGCCAGACGTTTTTTCCTTCCTTTCAAGTTCCCCTTTTCTGCCGCAAAGCAGATCCTGTGGAGACGGCTTTTGGATCGAAGGAGGTAAAAAAAGCCAAGGACTGCGGCGATCGCCAGCGCCCTGGGCCAGCGAAATAAAAAGGGCATCCTTGCGTTGATCCGGATTCCTTCCAGTTCAAAGGAAAGTTCCCCCATAGTGCCGGCAGCCCCTTTTCCCTTTTCGTCTGCCGTTTCCAGCCGGATATAGAGATCCGTTACTTTTCCGTAGGGATAAAGCTTCATCCACGCATTTTCCGGCACGCCGGAAAGCAGGATCCGCCCCTTTCCCAGCCGGTAGGGATAACGGTTTCCCTCATCCGTGGCATAAACCGTAACCAGCACCGGTACGTCCTTTGGCAGGGAAAGATCCAGATGCAATCGGTCCACCGTCTCGTTAAGGTCTTTCAGCCGGATCGTCACCGTCCCGTCCCTGCCTTGTACCGATATCTTTTCTCCTTGCGTTTGCGCAGCGGTTTCCCAGACGGCCGTTTCCAGCCCGTCCACGGAAAGATCCTGCGTACTGAATTCTGCCCGCTGTGTCACATCCGTGCCCCTCTCTGCCACCGTCGTCCAGAAAGACGCCTGGCACAGCGTAGCTTCTATAAAAATAGCTGCCAGTATCAGAATGGCAGCCGCTTTTTTCCCTGTAAGGCCCATCCCGGATTCCTCCCGTCTTTTCCCATTTTATACGAAACAGCCGGCGGATGCAAGGAAAAAGCGAAAGCCCCGCTTCGCAGCGGGGCTCTCACTTTTCTTATGAGGGGGGAGATAGTGAGTTGTTCAACTATCTGTAATTATCATACTCAAAATATATGTACAAAATATGTACAATTTCTGAAAAGCTTCTAAAAAATATAAAGTTCCCATGAAAAGCAGTCAGAGACTCACTACTTTTACCTGGTCCATCAGATCCTGGGCCAGTTTTAAGGGAACGCTGCCGCTTTCAAAAGTGGATGCGCTGGCTGCGGACATGGCCACTGCACGTACAAGCATCTGCTTAGGCCCTTCGTTTTTCAGGGCGGACAGGGCAAAGGCAGCGCAGGCGCTGTCCCCGCATCCTACGGTGTTTACGGTATCCACTTTGGGCGCGGCCGCAAACAGCGCTGTCTTTGCCCCTACCAGGTACATTCCTTTTTCCCCCACGGAAACCGCTGCCCACTCGGCGCGGTCCGAAAGCATATTCCTTGCGGCGTCCAGCAGTTCTTCCTGGCTCCTGCACCTGTGGCCGGCCACATATTCCAGTTCCCTGCGGTTGGGCTTCACCAGCCAGGGACCCGCCTTAAGGCCCTGCACCAACCCTTCCGCACTGGTATCCAGGATCGTGCGCTTTCCAAAGTCCCTTGCAATTTCAATCAGATCCGCATAAAGATCCTCCGCAAGTCCCGGCGCCATACTCCCGGACAGTACCGCCAGGTCGCATTTTTGGATCAGTTCCCGGTATTTTCCAAAGAAAACCAGCCGTTCTTCCGGCTTAATCCAGGGCCCCGGTTCTAAAATTTCGGTCACATAACCGTTATCCGCCACCACGTTCATACTGCATCTGGTATCCGCCCCGATATGGACAAAGTCGCAGACCAGCCCCGTTTCCTTCAGCCTTTCCTCAATCCAGCGTCCCGTATAGCCTCCCAGAAATCCCGTGGCCGTCACCGGGCAGCTGCACTGGCACAGGATTTTCCCAACGTTGATCCCTTTTCCGCCCGGAATATTCTCAATGCTTTTCATCCGGTTGACATGGCCCAAAACCAGTTCCTGGACCCGGTAGGTTTTATCAATTGCAGGATTTAATGTCACTGTCAGTATCATGTCTCATTCCTCCGTCCTGTCTGTTTATAATATTGCATCACCAGCTGCAGTCTGCTGCTGCCCTGCCAGGTATTGATCCCGGGATAATAAACCGCGCTCATCCGGATCCCTTCCCCCTTCTGCTGATACAGGTTATCCAGTGCCGTCCGTCCGTAGTGCTGCTGTACATATTCGTCGAAAGCGTCCCGGTTTCCGAAATACATCATCTCCCATCGCTGGTCCCGGTCGTCCATGACGGTAAAACGAAGCACATTCTGGTTTTTCCCCATAACCCTTGCGGAAAGGAACAGAAGGTCTTTCTGGGCAAAAACCGGCTTGGGGTTCCCCGTCCCGAAAGGTTCCAAAAGCTCCAGTTCCTCTACCAGCGAAAAGTTTACATAGGACACCGGCATGGGGACGTCGATGTGTATTTTTTCTTCCAGATCCTCCGCCGTCAGGGTGCACAGGCGGTTGATTTCCTTCCGGAAAGGCTCCACATCTTCCTCTTGCATGGAAAGACCGGCCGCCATTTTATGTCCCCCGTATTTGGTGAAAAAACGGCTGCATTTTGTCATTTCCTCATAGATATGGTAGCCTTCAATGGAACGGGCGCTGCCCTTGACCCCCTCTTCCCCCCTGGTTAGTACGAAAGTCGGGCGGTAGTAACGTTCGCGAATCCTTCCGGCGATGATCCCCGCAATGCTCTCGTGGCAGTCCGGCAGGAAAACCACCAATACCCTGTCTTCTTTCAGGGACGTTTCTTCAATGCAGCGTACCGCTTCCTGCACAAACCGTTCCGTCATCTCTTTGCGGCTGTCGTTAAGCTGCTTTAAAAAGGCGGCTTTGGGAACCGCCTCCTGCCTGCTTTCGCATTCCAGCAGTTCCAGCGCCCGCACTGCCGTATCCAGCCTGCCCGAGGCATTCATACAGGGCCCCAGCACAAAACCGATGTGAAAGGCGGTCAGTTTTTTCCCTTTCCCCGGAAGGCCCACCCCGCTGACTTCCATCAGCGCACGCAGTCCCTGGTTCTGACTGTCCTGCATCAGCGCAAGGCCATGACGGACCAGGATCCGGTTTTCGTCCCTAAGGGGCATCACATCGCATACCGTGGCAAAGGCGGCCATCTCCAGCAGTTCGTCCAAAAGCCCCCGTTTTCCTGCGCCGTTTTCGGAAAGCCCGGGAAGTCCATAAGACTCAAAGAGGGCCTGTACCAGCTTAAAGGCTACCACAGCCCCGCAGATTTCCGGAAAAGGATAGGTGCATCCCGGCTGTTTGGGGTCTACCACCACATCCGCCGGGGGAAGGAGGTAGCGCTTTCCCGGCTCTTTTCCCTCCCCGCCTGCGGTCTCTTCGTAGGGCACCTCATGGTGGTCCGTCACGATTACGTACATTCCCTTTTCCTTTGCCAGGGCGATCTGCTCTGCGGCAGCGATTCCGTTATCGCACGTTACGATGGTCCTAATCCCGTCCTCCGCCGCCAGCTCCACCAGATGCCTGTTTAGCCCGTACCCGTCTTTCATCCGGTTGGGAATGGAATAATCCACACGGGCCCCGCAGGCCAGAAGCCCTTTTTTTAAAAGGAATGTGGAACAGATCCCGTCCACATCATAGTCCCCGATGACCCGGATTTTATCGCCCGCTGCGATCCGCTCCCGCACAAGCCCCACCGCTTCGCCGATTCCCTTAAGCCGCCCGGGCTCATAGAGTTCTTTCACCGTGCCGTAAAGATATTTCCGGATTTCTTCCTCCCCCACAATATCCCGGTTCCGGATAATCCGGGCCAGTACCGGGCTGATGCGGAACGTTTCCCCGATCCTGTAAAAATCAGCCCGTTTGGCCGCAACAAACCATTTTGCCATCTGTTCCTCTTTCTTATCGTATTCTTACAAATATTTGGCCGTACAAAAAACGGGAAGCGTTCCTTTCTGTAAAAAGCGAGCGCTCCCCGGTCACTATTTTTCTTTTACTTCGCAGGTTTCGCTGCTTCTTTTTTTCCCGCTTTCGTACGCAGGATATACCACATTGCGCCCGCCAGGCAGACGGAAGAGTACGCTCCGCAGACAATGCCCACCATCAGGGGCAGGGCAAATTCCTTGATGCTGGAAACGCCCAGTACATACAGGGCCGCGATGGTGATAAAGGTTGTCAGGGAAGTAAAGATACTTCTGGAAAGGGTCTGGGTAATGCTTCTGTTCACCACTTCTTCCAGATTTTCCCGGCCGCCGGACTTTAAGTTCTCCCGGATACGGTCGAAAATAACGATGGTCGCGTTAATGGAATAGCCCACGATGGTCAGCATGCAGGCAATGAACGTACCGCCTACGGAAATTCTGGAAATGGCATAAAAGGCCAGGACCACCAGCACATCATGCAGAAGGGCCGCCACGCTGCTGGCGCCGAAACGGATGTCTTTAAACCGGAACCAGATATAAACCAGCATGCACAGCGCCGCCACCAGTACCGCAATCACAGCCCCGGTCCTGGTTTCCGCGCTGATGGTGGAGCTGATCGTTTCCGCCGTGATCGTGTTTTCGTCCACGCCGAACTCCTCTGCCAGCCTGCCGTTAAGCTCTTCTCTCTGCTCTACGGTCAGGGCGCGGGTCTTGAAGATAACTTCGCTGCTTCCCTGGACTTTCTGGGTCTGGACGTTGGGATCTCCGCTGATTTCCTCAAAAACCGGAACTACCTTTGCATCCAGTTCTTCAATGCTCATATCCTCGGGGAAGGTCACGTCGGTGGAAGTACCGCCCATAAATTCCAGGCTGTAGTTTAAAACTTCCCCGGTGTTCTTTTGGTTGATTCCCATAAAGACGAATCCGAAAAGGATCACGGCAGCGGACAACACGAAAAAGGCCGGCTTTCTGCGCAGGAAAGGGATGGGCTTTCTTTCTTTTGCCCTTCCGTAGAATTTTTCGTCCTTAAACCCGATTGCATACAGGGCGTTTAAAATCAGCTGGGTCACAACCAGGGCCGTAAACATGGACAAAACGATACCAAGGGCCAGCGTCTGCGCGAAGCCGCGGATGGTGCCGGTCCCCATAAAGCCCAGCACTGCGGCGGCAATCAGCGTCGTCACATTCCCGTCGATGATGGCGGACAGCGCTTTGTGGAAGCCGATTTTCATGGAGGATTTCACCGTCTTGCCCGTAGCGATTTCCTCCCGGATTCTGGCAAAAATAATCACGTTGGCGTCCACCGCCATGCCGATGGACAGGATAATACCCGCAATACCGGGCAGGGTCAGCGTAATGTCAAAGCCGTTCAGCAAAAGGACCATCATCGCCGTATACAGGCAAAGGGCCAGGGAGCTGGCCACGCCGGGAATCCAGTAGACCGCGATCATGAAAACAATCACCAGCACAAGGCCCACTGCCCCGGCCAGGAGGCTGGTACGGATCGCATCGGAACCAAGCTGTGCGCCCACCACGTTGGAACGCAGCTCCTCCAGTTCCAGCTTCAGGCCGCCGATACGGATGGTGGAAGCCAGCTGCTGCGCCTCCTCATAGGAACCCATGCCGTTGATCACTGCGTGCCCGTCCGTTATTTCATCCTGTACGCTGGGGTAGCTGACCACTTCATTATCGTAGACAATATAAATGATCTCATGATTGGGCGCGGCCGCCTTGGTAGCCTCGGCGAATTTCTCCGTCCCTTCTTCCGTCAGGGTCAGGGAAACCACCGGCTCCTGGTTGCCCATGCTGTTTTGCTGGTACGCAGCCTGGGCATCCGCAATATCCGTGCCGTTTAACACTTCGTTGCCGTCTTCATCCATAAAGATCAGCGATCCGGGCTTGCCCAGCTCCTCCAGAATCGCATTGGCATCGGAAACGCCGGGGATCTCGATATTGATCCGGTCGCTTCCTTCCTGATACACCTGGGCCTCCGTGGAATAATTTTCCACACGCTGCTGCAGCTTGAAAATCGTATCGCTCATGTCAGCCGCGCTGGGTTCCTCATCTCCCACCACCTCGTAGGTGATGCTGACGCCGCCCGCCAGATCAAGGCCAAGCTTGATGTTGGCGGCAGACCCCGTCTTGCCGGAGTCCAGGCCGAATACGGCTATGAATGTAAAGCCGATCAGCGCGACGACGGCGGCAACCAGGGTAATGATCCCTTTTTTCCTGTTCATTTTTAACACCCCTTATCTTTCTTCATCGGCCAAGGCCGCTTTCATCATAATGGCGCATTCCACTCGCTTTTTCTGAAGCTCGCAGCCCAGGTCGTAAGCGTCGTTGATATTGCCGTGACTGTTGTAGGAATTGGCCGCGCAGCCGCCGCTGCAGTAGAATTTTGCAAAGCAGTTCCTGCACTTTTCCTTTGAGTAGACGTTGCAGCACTTAAATTCATCTACCAGGTCCTGTCTTACAATTCCCTCGTCCACATTTCCCATCAGGAATTTCTCATTTCCAACGAACTGATGGCAGGGATAAAAGTCCCCCCAGGGAGTCACCGCCAGATATTCCGTCCCCGAACCGCATCCGGACAGACGCTTTGCCACGCAGGGCCCCCCGCTTAAATCGATCATAAAGTGGAAGAAATTCACGCCCCGCCCTTCTTTCTGACGCTTTACCAGCCCAGCTGCCAGACGGTCGTATTCTTCCATCAGCTTGGGCAGATCTTCTTCCTTAAGGGCATAGGGCTCTTTGGGATCCGCCACCACGGGCTCCACGGAAATCTGCTCGAATCCCAGGTCCGCCAGATGCTCCACATCTTTGGAAAAATCCAGGTTGTTGCGGGTATAGGTCCCCCGCGCATAATAGTTCATCTGATCCCGGCTCTCGGCCACCTTCTGGAATTTCGGCACGATCAGGTCGTAGCTGCCCTGTCCGCCCCGGAACGGGCGCATCTTATCGTGGACTTCTTTTCTTCCGTCGATGCTGAGCACCACATTGCTCATCTCGCGGTTGACAAATTCCAAAACTTCATCGTTTAACAGTACGCCGTTGGTGGTCAGGGTAAAACGGAATTTTTTGTGGAAAGGTTCTTCGAGGCTCCGGCCATAGGCCACCAGGTCCTTTACCACCTGCCAGTTCATCAGCGGTTCCCCGCCAAAGAAATCCACTTCCAGATTCACCCGGTTCCCGGAATTTTTTACCAGAAAATCCAGCGCCTTTTTGCCCACTTCAAAGCTCATCAGCGCCCTTCTGCCGTGGTATTCCCCTTCTTCCGCAAAACAGTACCGGCAGGCAAGGTTGCAGTCATGGGCAATGTGCAGGCAGAGAGCCTTTACCACGGTCTGCCGGTTTTTGAACTGGTCGATATAATTTTCATAAATATCTTCCGTATAAAGCGTCCCCGCCTCTGCCAGTTCCAGCACTTCGGCGACCGCTTCCCTTACCTGGTCATGGGGCCAGGGTGCGGTAAGCTTTTCCTCCACCGCTGCCGTCACCGCATCCGGATCGCGCATACCGCTGCTGATGGGCTGCTCCGCCGGTCCTACCACATCGTAAACCAGGTCGTCCACCACATGGACGCTTCCGCTGTTGACATCCATGACGATGTTGTAGCCGTTATTTTTAAACTGGTGTATCACGCAATTTTATCCTTTCTGTGTTTCATAACGTATAATAAGCAGCGATGTGCATCGCTGCTTATAACATGCGTCTGTGTCTGCTTACTTTCTTACTTTCTCGCAGCTCTGGTTGCCTACCGTGCAGGACGTCTTACATGCAGACTGGCAGGATGTCTGACATTCTCCGCATCCGCCCTTTTTCATGGACTCCTTTAAATCCCTAGTCGTCAATGTCTTGATGTGCTTCATCTCACATAGCCTCCTTATCATCACAGTTAAATCAACTGCCTTTATTTCATAACTGAAAATGAGTATACCATAAAAACAATAGGAGGAAAAGCATTTTTTTAAAAAAGTGCTCCCCATGCCTTCAGCTCAGCATTCCTCCCAGCATCCCGCTCCCGGCGCAGATCATCAGGGTCGTAAAAAAGTGATTCCCGAGATCCTTAAATCCATGATTGACCAAAAGGGTCAACAGCGCCAGCAAGACAAAATAGAGGGTCCCCGCCAGCAATCCCCAGAGAAACCGCCTCTCCCCCGTTCCCTTCCCGGCAAAAAAACCGGCCAGAAAGGCTGCGGCAGTATAAACCACCACAATCCCGATGTTCACCGCCTGCCCGGAAAGCTGGAAACGATACAAAAGCAGCGCCAAAAGCAGCAGCGCCCCTCCTGTCAGAAGATAGGCCGCCAGCAGGCATTTCCCTAAAATGACCGGAATCCGTCCGGTCCGCACATCCTTTTCCTTCCGTTTTATTTTCTCCATGTCCACGCCTCCTCTCCCTCCATGTATATTCTAACGCAGGCATAAACTTGACTGTCAGGAGGGATTTTCAGGGGTGCAGACAGACAGGAAATATCCTTCCGGGGCTTTATATTCCCGAAACAGTGCAAAAACCCCATCTCTTTCGGCCAGTGTCACTCTCTTTTTCCCCGGATCCGTACAAATACGGTCAAATCCGATTTTCATCCCGGTTCCTATCATCTTCATATAACTTTCTTTTACGGTCCATTCCCTAAGGAAGGCGTCCAGGGCTTCCCCTTCCAGCATGTCGCAGCCGCCGATTCCGTAGCGTTCCCGAAACAGCCGTTCCTGCTTCGGCGTATAAAAAAGACGGAGCAGCCCTGCTTTCACCGTCTGCCTTTTTTGCAGGTCCACTCCCACGGGCCGTTTGGAAAGGGCGCATACCGCATAATCCCCGGAGTGGGACAGGCTTAAGAAAAGCTTTTGGGAGCTGCCTTCCACTTCCGGCGCGCCGCTTTCCGGATACCGCACCCGGCCGTCCGGACACCCGGCCTTTTCCAGGGCGTACCAGGACAGGAAACCGGCAGCCAAGGACGCCGCCCTGGCCGCCGGTTTCCTGCAAAGATCCGCCTTTTTTTTCCTGTCTTCCCCCAGCCTTTCATAAACTTTTTTCGCCAGGACAGGGTCATACAGCGGCCGGATATCCGCCAGATACAGGCTGACCCGGCCGTTTTCCCGTATCATTCCACCACGGTCAGGTAGCTGCTGACCGCATAGACCATCTGACCGTTATAATTGAGCTTTGTCCAGCCACGGTCCGGATCCACGGCTACCCGCTGGACCGTATCCGTCCCGGTCAGCTGTCCCACTACCTGGGAAGGTTCGTTGGTGGTGGGCAGGGTCCGAAGGTTCGTTTCCCCGCTTTTTGCCATAACCGTTCCCGATGCGGCCACAAAGTGCATGCCCGCTTCCGGATTCTCCGTCGTGATCTTTTCCTGCTCTTTATAATCCATGCTGGTGGCAAGCAGGCGGGACGACGCGTATACCGTCTGGCCGTTTACTTCCAGCCGGGACCATCCCGTATCGTCGCTGCCGCTGATGCCCGTGCGCACCACGGCCTGGCCGTAGCTGAGCGTCCCCACGATATTGCCGGTCTGGGTACTGGGCAGATCCCGCAGGTTCACCTGGTCCCGGGCCGTCACCGCTTCGTTTACGGTACGAAACGTCAGGCCGCCGGCCTGGAAGGTATTGCCGCCGCCTGTTTCCTGGGCATTGGAACCGTCCGCCCCCTGCTCTTCCTTCCCGGAATCTTCGGTCTCCGGAGAGGATTCCGGGGCTTTGGCAGCCAGGTCGGTGGTCAAAAAGCTGTGCACCGCATAAAGGCGCTGTCCTTCATAAATAACACGGTCCCAGCCGTTGCTGCCGATCCCCGTCCGAAGGACCGTTTCCCCGTTTTTAAGCGAATGGACCACCTCGCTGTTTTCCGTGGTGGGAAGGTTACGCAGGTTGGTAACGTCCTTGGCCGTCACCGTTTCTTCCACTTCCGTAAAATTCAGACCCACTTCCGGATTGGCCTCCACGATCTGTGCCGGATTGGGATCCTTTGCCTGGGCTTCCTGGCTGTAGCCAAAATAAGCCACGTTCAGATCCACGTCCCCGTCGATGCCGGACACCTGTCCCTGGCTGGTATACTGCCACATGGCATGGGTCCCGCTGTAGGAAGACCCGGGAGTTTCCGGAAAAGGCATCTCCGGATACTGGGAAACCCAGATCCGGTATTTCTGTTCCAGGGTATCCATATCCCACTGGGCGCTGCCTTCCATTTCATTGCGGGAAGCGTAAAACATGGGCGTATAGCCCTTTGCCGCCGCCGTATCCAAAAAGGCGCAGGCAATCCCTGTCCGTTCCTCCTTCGACAGACCGTACTGCCGGCTGTCCGGGGACTGGAAATCTTCGCAGTTATAGGCAATGGGATAAGTGATCTTATATTTGGATACAAACCCTGCCACCCAGGCTGCCTCCTCTATGGCTTCCTCCTGCGTCACCGCGGAAGAAAAGAAATAGGCGCCTGCCAGAATCCCGTTGCGGGTCGCCTCCTGGAGATTGTAGCGGGCTCCCGGATCCTCATAGATCACCCCTGTGGCTTTGGTCCGGTAGCCCACGCGGATCATGGCAAACTCCACGCCCGCTTCCTTTACTTTCGCCCAGTCGATGGTCCCCTGGTATTTGGACACGTCGATGCCCAAGGTCGCTTCCGTGGTTTCCCCTTCCGGGACGCTCACCTGCGACATGTCCACGGCGGCCCCCGTCTCGCTGCCTCCTGCGGTATTGGTGGAAGACTGGGGATCCTGGTCGTCCTCCATGCTGCCCACTTCCGCCGCAATCACCGTTTCCGGCTCTGTATCGGCAGCGGCTTCCTGTGTGCTTTCCGTTTCACCCTGTGACAAAGTTTCCATCTCCGGCTGCAGACTTTCCTGCCCCGTTTCCGGCAATGCCGCAGTTTCCGGCACACCGGCCCCCGTCTGCCGGACACTACAGCCCCTGACCGTAAAGAGCGCAATCAGGAGTACTGCCAGGGCCGCTGCAGCGGCCCCTGCAATCAATACCGCAGGGGAAAGCCCCTGCTTCCTATGCTTTCTGCGCCTTCTTCTCGCCATAGTCCCTCCCCGTTTTTGCCTTTGAATCCTTTAAAGCAGATGCGCCCTGATTTCTTCCCCGCTCATGGAGGACAGATAAGCCGGCGCGATATCAAATACCGTCTTGCAGCCGCTCATCCCTTCCCGGTTCATCCGGTAAGCCGCCCTCGCATATGCTGCGATAACGGAACCGGTAAATTCCGGATTGGATTCCAGCTTCAGATTATATTCGATCACATGGCCGTGCTCTTTGGAAAACCCGGTCTTCCCGGTCCGGATCACGCATCCTCCGTGGGGCAGTCCGCTGTGGTCCCGCTTCATCTCCTCTTCGGTGATAAAGTGGACTGTGGTATCATAATCCGAGAAATAATTGGGCATGGTCTTGATCTCTTCCTCGATCCTGGACAGGTCCGCCCCTTCCTTAGCTACCACAAAGCATTCCCTGGTGTGCTTCTGCCTGGTGGTCAGCTCGGGATTTTCCCCGTTTCTCACCGCTTCCAGCGCTTCCGGCACGGGAATGGTATACTGTCTGGCATCCTTTACGCCTTCAATGCGGCGAACCGCATCGGAATGGCCCTGGCTGACGCCCTTGCCCCAGAAAGTATAATCCTTTCCTTCCGGCAGGATGCAGTTGGCATACAGCCGGTTTAAGGAAAACATCCCCGGGTCCCATCCGCAGGAAATAATGCCGATCTTACCGCCCGCCTTCGCCGCTTTGTCCACATTGTCAAAGTGTTCGGGGATCCTGGCGTGGGTGTCGAAGCTGTCCACCACGTTATAAAGGGATGCGTATCTGGGCGTCTGCACCGGGAGATCCGTTGCGCTGCCGCCGCAGAGGATCAGCACGTCGATCTCGTCCTGCATCGTCTCCAGGGCGTCTGCGGAAAGTACGCTGACCCCTTCCGTCCTGACCTGCACGGACTTGGGATCCCGGCGGGTAAACACCGCTTTCAGCTCCATGTCCGGGTTTTGGCGGATCGCGCTCTCCACTCCTTTGCCCAGGTTTCCATACCCTAAAATACCGATTCTGATGCTCATTGTATTCTCTCCTTTGTCTTTTTGCTGTTTCGTTATGACCAATTTTGTATTTTAGCACAAACCCGCCAAAAGGGGAACAAATTTAAAGGATATATTCTTCCAGATCCTTTTTAAGCCGGTCCCAGGCATCCTCGTGTTCCACATAATATTTGGGACAGGGCTTGCCGCCCGCGTCATAGTGGCGCTTCACGCCGGAAATCCCCAGATCGTATTCCTTCATCAGCCAGCCCAAAAGACGGATCAGGGAATCGTAAGTGGCGTCCGTAAATTTGCCGTCTTCGTCCAGATAGCAGCATTCGATGGAAATGGAATTGTAATTGTGTTCTTTTACGGAATAGGCGATCTCATTCAACGGCAGGCACTGGATGATTTCGCCGTTATAATCGATAATAAAGTGAGCGGAGGCGGAAGTCTCCCCGGTGACGCCCAGGTTTTCGAAATAGCTTCTGTTTTGCTCCGCGCTGGTCCCCACATTGGCCGTATAGTGCACAAACAGCTCCGTCACCTCGGTTATCTCGTCTCCCGGTCTGGAAAATTCATTGGGCGTTAAAAGCTCCACCAAAATCTCCGGCTTTTCCGAATGATTGGCTTCTATGATTTCCTGATCCTGCATGGCCGAAACGGCCCCGTTTCCTTCCTCGCTCCTCCACAAAAAAACGCCCAGACGGTACAGGCCGAATCCGGCTGCGCACAGCACAACCAGCCCCAGCGCTCCGGCCACGATCCTGGCGGCAAGCACCTGGCGCCTGCGTCTCTTCCTGCGGATCTCGCGGCGCGCCTTTCTTTGAGCGTCCAGCGCCTTCTGCCCGGACGGGTATTCTTCTTCCCTCTTTTTTTGCATAAAACTGTTCCCCCGTTATACAATTTTCAACATTTCTATCATACCACAGGTTTTTGCGCTGTGTTTTAAGTTTTTATGAAGATTTCTGCGTCAAAAAACCCCGAAGCCATTCGGCAACGTCCCATAAGGAAGTAAAAAGAATTTTGGTAGGAACCGGCGTGTCAAGTCACGCCGGTTCCGATTCGTTTAAGGACTCCCTTCCAATCTTCAAAGGAATGCGGATTTGCCCCACATAGGTGAAATACAGGTCGATTCGCACCTGCTTCCTTCCGTTCTCCCTTACCGGGCTGTGCACCACGATCCTGCTCACAAGCTCATTGAGGATGGCGGCGTCGAGTTCCGGAATATCCAGGTACTTGTCCACCAGCTTCAGAAACTCGTTCACATCGGAAACCTGCCCGGCCTGTGCCTC
>CALWGP010000038.1 GCA_944380095.1 uncultured Lachnospiraceae bacterium
ATATGGAAACGATTTTCAATCAGACTTTTGATACGGAACGCGCTCTTTATGGAAGCCGGGATATCCTGGTAAAGGACTGTTCTTTCGACGGCCCGGCGGACGGGGAAAGCGCGTTTAAGGAGTGCAGCAATGTCCGGGTGGAAGACAGTTTTTTCAATCTGCGCTATCCGTTTTGGCATGACCACGGCCTGGTCATCCGGGACTGCGAAATGACGCAGCTGTGCCGGGCGGCTCTTTGGTACTCCGACCACATTACCATCGAAAATACAAAGCTTCACGGGATCAAAGCCCTGCGGGAATGCTCGGATGTCGTCATGCGCGGCTGCAGCGTGGTTTCCCCGGAATTCGGCTGGTCCGTCCGTAACCTGACCATGGAGGACTGTGAAGCGAAGTCGGAATATTTTATGATGCGTTCTTTGGGCCTGCATTTTCGCAATGTGCGCATGGAAGGGAAATATTCCTTCCAGTATATAGAAGACTCGGTATTTGAAAACTGTACTTTTGATACGAAAGACGCGTTCTGGCATGCCAAAAACGTTACCGTCCGCAACAGCGTGGTCAAGGGGGAATACCTGGCATGGTACTGTGAAAACGTGACCTTTGAGAACTGCAAAATCATCGGCACCCAGCCGCTGTGCTACTGCAGGGGGCTTAAGCTCATCGACTGTGAGATGGAAAACTGCGACTTGGCCTTTGAGCGCAGCGATGTGCAGGCTGTAGTTACCACGCCGGTTATCAGCATTAAAAATCCCCTGCCCCAAAGCAGGATCCAGGTTCCCGCGGTGGGCGGGATCATCCGGGATATTGCGGAAGGCACCGGGACCATAGAGGTGACGGGAAATAAGGACGGGAAGTAAGGTCAAACGAAGCGGGCCGGGAAGGACGGGCTTAATGTCTGTCTTCCCCGGCTTTTTGTTTTCCCAGGACGATTTTTTCGAATATCAGCCCCAAAAGAAACCAGGCCGGCGCATAGTCCAGCCGGATAACCCGGCACACGTTCCAGCCGGTGCGGTCATAACACCAGGGACAGCGCCCTTTCTTTTGCAGGAAACGGCCGCTTGCGTATTCCCCGGCAAAGATGCACAGCATATAGACAAACCCGCGCACGGCCCAGTGAAAGCCGGACAGAAGGAGAAAAAGCGGGCGCATCAGGCAGGCGGCCCCGTAGATGGGAAACATGAAAAGGGAGGTATGGCCTGTGAGCGTCGGTTCCCTTCTGCGAAGGGCCTGGAAAGCCGTCGTCACGATCTCCATGCACCATCCGGTGACGCCGCATTTGACAAAATCTTTACTCAATTTTTTCATGGGATTAGTATGGACATAACTTCTTTTTTTATACATTTTGTGGTATCATGGTAAAAATAATGAGCTGCCTGTGCGGGCGAAAGCCGGCCCGCGCAAGGTTTGGGCAGGAGGGACAGAAAAGTATGGACTTAAATGAACTGCGGGGGCGGATTGATTCCATCGACGAACAGATCATACGGCTGTATGAGGAACGGATGGACGTTTGCCGGCAGGTTGCGGAATATAAAATCGAAAACGGCAAAAAGGTATATGACCGGGTCAGGGAAGAGGAGAAGCTGGCAAAAGCCAGGTCTATGGCGCACAGCGATTTCACCGCCCAGGGGGTTTCGGAGCTGTTCGAACAGATCATGTCCATGAGCCGTAAGCTGCAGTATCAGCTGCTGACAGAAAAGGGACAGACGGGAAGACTGCCCTTTTTTGCCGTAGACCGGCTGGATACCCGGAAGGCCCGCGTGGTCTTCCAGGGGGCGGAAGGGGCCTATTCCCAGGCGGCCATGGTCAGTTACTTCGGGGAGCAGATCGACAGCATCCATGTGGATACGTTCCGGGACGCCATGGGCGCCATCGAAGAGGGCAGCGCAGACTTTGCCGTTTTGCCCATTGAAAATTCCACGGCGGGGATCGTCAGCGAGATTTACGATCTTTTGGTGGAATTTGAAAATTATATCGTAGGGGAGCAGATCATCCGGATCGAGCATTGCCTGCTGGGCGTGCCGGGGGCGTCCCTTTCGGATATCCGGACGGTGTATTCCCATCCCCAGTCCCTGATGCAGAGCTCGCGCTTTTTGTCTTCCTTTGGCTGGCAGCAGATTTCCATGAAAAACAACGCCTTCGCGGCGCGGAAAGTGGCGCAGGACAACAGGAAAGACCAGGCGGCGGTGGCCAGCGAATACGCGGGGAAGGTGTACGGCCTGTCCGTTTTAAAAAAGCCCGTGAACAATGTCTCCAACAATTCCACCCGGTTCATCATCGTGACGAACCAGAAGATTTTTTGCCGGGACGCGCGGAAAGTGAGCATCTGTTTCGAGGTTCCCCACGAGAGCGGGTCCCTCTACCATATGCTGTCCCACTTCATCTACAACCACCTGAACCTGACCAAAATCGAAAGCCGTCCCATCGAGGGAAGGGCATGGGAATATCGCTTTTTTGTGGATTTTGAGGGGAACCTGGCCGACGGGGCGGTCAAAAACGCGCTGCGCGGACTAAGGGAAGAGGCGTCCTTCCTCAAAATACTGGGAAATTACTGAAAAGAGCAGGGAAGGGAAAAATGAAAACAGAGGAATTGATTTTATACAGGGATTTTAAAGAAGGAGATCTGCTTGCGGACATGGTGGACCTGATGGAACGGTTTGCCATAGCAGGCGAAGTGGACGAAGGGATGCAGGCCAAGCTGTATGGCTGCATCCACCGGCTGCTGGAAATGGCGGGGCGGTTCGGCTTTTTCGGCAACCTGTGGCACTGCTACCTGACGGATCTTTTGGTCAACGACGAGAACAGTTACAGCCGTGCCTGCGAGATGCGGGGAGAAGTGGAGGGGACGGTCAACCTTGCGGCCCTCCACGATATCGCTCTTTTCAGGCAGCTGTACGATTACGATTTTGGCCCCTTAAAAGAGGCGGCCCACAGCGAGGCGCTGGACCTGGTGCTTCACTATGAGGGCAACGCGCAGGAAAGCCGCGTATACAACAGGCGGATCCGGGACAGGATCTGTACGCTGGCGCAGAAATTCAGCGAAACCCATACGCCGGAACAGATGAAGGAAACGCTGACCGGGTTTTACCGGGAATACGGGGTGGGCAAATTCGGGCTGCACAAAGCGTTTCGGATTGACCATGGGGCCGACGGCGTTTCCATTGATCCGATTTTAAACATCGCCCATGTAAAGCTTGCGGACCTGGTGGGATATGAACTGCAAAAGCAGAAGCTTCTGGATAACACGGAAGCCTTTGTCAGCGGCAGAAAGGCCAACAACTGCCTTTTGTTCGGGGATGCGGGAACCGGGAAATCTTCCTGCATCAAGGCCATTGCCAATGAGTTTTACGGCAGGGGGCTGCGGATCATCGAGGTCTATAAGCATCAGTTCCAGGACTTAAACGAAGTGATTGCGCAGATCAAAAACCGGAATTACAAATTCATCCTGTATATGGACGATTTAAGCTTCGAAGAGTTTGAAATCGAGTATAAATATCTGAAAGCGGTTATCGAAGGCGGTCTGGAAAAGAAGCCGGACAATATTTTGATCTATGCTACTTCCAACCGCAGGCACCTGATCCGGGAAAGCTTTAAAGACAAGCAGGAAAGGGACGAAGAACTGCATACCAACGATACGGTACAGGAAAAACTGTCCCTGGTGTCCCGCTTTGGCGTAACCATTTATTTCGGTTCCCCGGATAAAAAGCAGTTCCAGACCATTGTAAAGGCGCTGGCGGACAGGGCCGGCCTTGAGATGGAAGAACAACAGCTGTATCTGCAGGCAAACCGCTGGGAACTGTCCCACGGAGGACTTTCCGGACGGACGGCCCAGCAGTTTATCGACTATCTGCTGGGAAAGGAGAGCTTATGAAGACATTTGCAGCCATCGACGTAGGTTCCTACGAACAGTCGCTGAAAATCTATACCATATCCAAAACCGCAGGGATCCGGGAAGTGGACTGCGTGCGAAACCGCCTGGACCTGGGGACCGATACGTACGCTACGGGGAAGGTAAGCCGGGAAAAAATGGACGATCTGTGCAGGGTGCTGCGTGAGTTCGTATCCATTATGGAAGGGTACCGGGTGGATGATTATAAAGCCTACGGCACCAGCGCCATCCGGGAGATCAAAAACACATCCATCGCCTTAGACCAGATTGCCCAGCGGACGGGCGTGAAGGTGGAAGTGCTCAGCAACTCCGAACAGCGGTTCCTGGATTATAAATCCATTGCGGCCCGTGGGGAAGGATTCGAAAAAATCATTGAGAAGGGGACCGTGGTACTGGACATCGGAGGGGGCAGCATCCAGCTTTCCCTTTTTGATAAGGATAAACTGTCCTTTACCCAGAACCTGCGTCTTGGCGTTTTGCGGCTGCAGGAAAAGCTGCAGCATTTAAACGTCAGGCCCTCTAGGTACGGGGAACTTTTAGAGGAGCTTTTGTCCGCCCAGCTTTCCGTCTTTAAAAAGATGTATTTAAAGGACAGGATCATCGAAAATATTATTGTGGTGGACGATTACATTTCCGCCCTGATCCGCAAACGGCTGGCGGCTTCCAAAATGTCCGGCTATGCCGACGCTGCCTCCTTTTTTTCCTATCTGGACTACCTGAAAGACCATACGAATGAGGAAATCGCAAAACGGTTTGATGTTCCGGAGGAAAACGTGGGGCTTTTGCGGATTGCTTCCGCCATCGTAAGACAGGTTGCGATGCTGACGGAGGCCAAGCTGATCTGGGCCCCCGGGGTGACGCTGTGCGACGGCATTGCCTATGAATATGCGGAAACCCACCGGCTGCTGACAAAAGTCCATGATTTTGAGCAGGATATTATTACCTGCGCCAGGGGGATCAGCAAGCGGTATATGGGAAGCCGCAGGAGGGGCGAGACGCTGGAGCAGATCGCCCTGACGATTTTTGACAGCATGAAAAAGGTGCATGGGCTGGGAAAACGGGAAAGACTTCTTCTGCGGATTGCCACCCTTTTGCATGACTGCGGGAAGTATATCAGTATGGTGAACCTGGCGGAATGTTCCTATGCCATTATCATGTCTACGGAAATTATCGGCCTGTCCCACCGGGAACGGGAGATGGTGGCCAACGTGGTGAAGTATAACCATATGGAGTTTGACTACGGGATGGTCAGCACGGAAGGGGGCGCCATGGAAGCGTCCGAGTATTTGACCATTGTCAAGCTTACGGCCATTTTGCAGATTTCCAATGCCCTGGACAGGAGCCATAAACAAAAATGCAGGGATATCAGGGCAGCGCTGAAGGAAAACCAGCTGGTGATCACGGTGAACACATCGGAGGACCTGACGCTGGAAAAAGGGTTGTTTGACAGCAGGGCGGATTTCTTCGAAGAAGTTTACAGCATCCGTCCCGTGATCCGCCAGAAGCGGATGGGACAATAAGGGAGGAAATTATGGCAGAAAAGAAAGAACTTCAAAATCCCGAATTTTATACCAACCGGGAAATGAGCTGGCTCCTTTTTAACAAGAGGGTGCTTTCCGAGGCGCGGGACAAAAATCTCCCGCTGTTTGAACGGCTGAAATTTTTAAGCATCACCGCCTCCAACCTGGATGAGTTTTTCATGGTGCGCATCGGCTCTTTGGTGGATATGGTCAACGCCAAATATACCAAAAAGGATATCGCGGGCCTGACGCCGGCCCAGCAGCTGGCAGCCCTGGCTGTCCAGACCCATGAATTTTCAGCGCTGCAGTATTCCACCTATAACCGGATGCTTCTGCCCCAGTTAAAGCAGGAAGGGCTGACTTTTGTGGGCCGTCACGAGCAGCTGGATGAAGCCCAGTGCCGGTTTGTGGACCGGTATTTCGAAGAAAACGTCTATCCCGTGCTGACGCCCATGGCGGTGGACTCTTCCCGCCCCTTCCCGCTGATCCGGAACAAGACGCTCAATATCGGTTCCCTGTTAAAAAAGAAGGGACAAAAAGATGCGGACGTGGAGTTTGCCACCGTCCAGGTGCCAGGCGTTTTGCCCAGGGTGGTGGAGATCCCTGCTAGGGAAGGCCAGGAGGGCAAAACGGTTATCCTGCTGGAGGAGATTATCGAACGCAATATCCGCAAACTGTTCCTTAACTACGATGTGCTCTGCGCCCATCCTTTCCGGATTACCCGGAATGCGGACCTTGCCATTGACGAAGACGAGGTGGAAGACCTGCTTTTGGAAATCGAAAAGCAGATCAAGAAGCGTACCTGGGGGCAGGCGATCCGTCTGGAAGTGGAAGAAGGGATGGATAAAAAGCTTCTGCGGCTTTTGAAAAAGGAGCTCAATGTGGGGGAAGAGGACGTGTTCTGCATTGACGGCCCCCTGGATCTGACCTTTTTGATGAAGGTGTACGGCATGGAAGGGTTTGACCATTTAAAGGCGGAAAAATATACGCCCCAGCCGGTGCCCGAGTTTGAAGGGGAGGATTCCGTTTTCGATGTGATCCGCAGAAAGGACGTGCTGCTGCATCATCCCTATCAGACGTTTACCCCGGTGGTGGACTTTATCCGGCAGGCAAGCAAGGATCCGGATGTGCTGGCCATCAAACAGACGCTGTACCGGGTCAGCGGGAATTCCCCCATTATCGCGGCGCTGGCCCAGGCCGCAGAAAACGGCAAGCAGGTTTCCGTGCTGGTGGAGCTCAAAGCCAGGTTTGACGAGGAGAACAATATCGTCTGGGCAAGGAAGCTGGAAAAGGCCGGCTGTCACGTTATCTATGGCCTGGTGGGCTTAAAGACCCACAGCAAGATCACGCTGGTGGTACGAAAGGAAGAGGACGGGATCCGGCGTTATGTCCATCTGGGGACGGGCAATTATAACGACGCCACCGCAAAGCTGTATACGGATGTGGGCCTTATGACTTCAAACGAGGCCATCGGGGAGGACGCTACGGCGGTATTCAATATGCTTTCCGGTTATTCGGAGCCCCGGTCCTGGAACCGTTTAAGCCTTGCGCCCCTGTGGCTGAAAGACCGGTTCCTCTACCTGATCGGAAGGGAGAAAAAGCACGCCCTGGAAGGGCGGGAAGGCCATATCGTGGCAAAGATGAATTCCCTGTGCGACCGGGATATTATTGTGGCCCTCTATGAGGCGAGCCAGGCGGGCGTGAAAATCGAACTGATTGTCCGGGGCATCTGCTGCCTGAAAGTGGGGATCCCCGGCGTCAGCGAAAATATAACGGTGCGTTCCATTGTGGGAAATTTCCTGGAACATGCCAGGATCTTTAAGTTTGAAAACAACGGAAAGCCGGAGTATTACTGCAGCAGCGCGGACTGGATGCCCAGGAACCTGGAGCGGCGCGTGGAAATCCTTTTCCCCGTAACGGATCCGGCGCTGGAGAAAAAGCTGCAGCATATCCTGGACTGCCAGCTCAAAGATACCCTGAAGGCCCATCTGCTTAAGCCGGACGGGACCTATGAACGGGTGGACAGAAGGGGCAAGGAACTGTTCTGCGCCCAGGACGCTTTCTGCCAGGAGGCCGTTATGGAGGGAAAGACACGGGAACGGTTCCGGGATACCCGCGTATTCATCCCGGAAACCCGTGCGGGGGAAGAGAAATGAACCGGGAAAATTTAGAAAGAAAAGAAGGAGCTGCCGGCCGCCTCCCCATTGTCTTAGCGTCCGCTTCCCCCAGAAGGAGGGAGCTTTTATCCCAGATCGGGCTGGCTTTTGAGGTGGACAAAAGCAACGCGCAGGAATGTCCCCATTCCGTGGTCCCGGAAGAAATCGTCCGGGAGCTGTCCTTTGCAAAGGCGCAGGAAGTGTTCCAAAGAAGACGGCAGGGCAGGGAAGGCCTCCTTGTCATCGGGGCCGATACGCTGGTCTTTCTGGACGGACAGCCCATGGGAAAACCCAAAGACGAAGAGGACGCCTGCCGGATGCTTGCATTGCTGCAGGGCAGGAAACACCAGGTTTATACAGGAGTGACCGTATTCTGGAAAGAGGACGGACCGGAAGGAAAAACCGGCACTTTTTCCTTCGCAGAATGTACGGACGTGGAATTTTACCCCATGGGGGAACAGGAAATCCGGGACTATGTGCGCACCGGGGAACCGGCGGACAAGGCCGGGGCCTACGGGATCCAGGGCCGGTGCGCCGCCTATATCAAAGGGATCCGGGGAGATTATAACAATGTGGTGGGGCTTCCGGCAGGCAGGCTCTACCAGGAACTTCACAGGAGGGGATTGGTGTGAAAAAAGCGGTGATTTTCGACCTGGACGGGACGCTGGCCGATACGCTGAAATCCCTGGCTTACTGCACCAACCGGGCGCTGGCGGATTTCGGTTATCCGCCCATCGGTACAGAACGGTTTAAGAGGTTTGTGGGAAACGGGGCCAGGATGCAGATCATTCGCGCCCTGCGGTTTTGTGGGGCAGCGGAAGAACCGGTACAAAATCAAACCGGCGCCAAAGCCCAGGGACAGCCGGACGAAGACGGCTTCGTTACCGTCCCCAAGGGGCTGGACGCGGTCCTTTCTCGCTATCTGGATTATTTTTCCAAAAACTGCCTTTATGGCGTGACCCCTTACGAGGGCATCCCGGAACTTCTGGCCGGACTGAAAAGCAGGGGAATCCGGCTGGCTGTCCTGAGCAATAAGCCGGACGCCCAGACCAAAGAAGTGGTGGAGGGGCTGTTTGGGCCCTCCTGTTTTGACCGGATTATCGGACAGAGTCCTTACAGAAAGAAAAAACCGGCCCCCGACGGGGTGTGGGAAATCGGGGACTTTTTCGGGGTTCGTCCGGAGGAAATCCTGTACGCAGGAGACAGCGGCGTGGATATGGAGACCGCGAAGGCCGCCGGGACCACCGCCGCAGGCGTCTGCTGGGGGTTTCGGACGAAAGAAGAACTGCTGGCCCACGGGGCGGATATTCTCATACACAAACCGGAGGAAATGCTGAAATGGCTGGAAGAATCAAACTGATTGCAACGGATATCGACGGCACCCTGATTCAGGATTCCACGCCAGATCTGTATCCGGAGGTTACAGAGGAGATCCGCAGGCTGACGGAAGAAGGAGTGATTTTCGCCTGTGCCAGCGGGCGGCAGTATGCCAGCATCCGCAACGTTTTCCGGGATGTGGCGGACAGGGTTCTTTATATTGCGGAAAACGGGGCCCATATCCGCTACCGGGACGAGGATTTGTCCCTGACCAAGATGAAGAGGGAAGATCTGGCAGAGCTGGTGGGGACGCTGCGCCAGCTTTCGGACTGCGAGATGGTGGTTTCCACCCCTTCCGGCAGCCTTCTGGAGACGAAAAACCAGGCTTTTTTGGATCTGATGACCTATGGATATCATAACGAATACCGGGTGGTGGAAGACGTGCTGGCGGAAAACCTCCCGATTTTAAAAATTGCCGTATACCATAAAAACAGTATCCGGACACTGGGGGAGTCCCGGCTGATCCCGGCTTTTAGGGATCGTTTCCAGGTCTGCGTGGCCGGGGAGGAATGGGTGGATTTTATGGATCTTTCCGTGGATAAGGGGAAGGCCCTCCGGACGGTCCAGGAGAAATTCGGCATTACCCCGGCCCAGACCATGGCTTTTGGGGACAATACCAACGATATCGGCCTGATGCGGGCGGCAGAAGAAAGCTATGCGGTAGCCAACGCCAGGCCGGAAGTACGGGAGGCGGCCAGACATACCTGCCCTCCCTGGTGGGAAAAGGGCGTCTGGCAGATTCTGCGGACGGTAAACGGTCAAGAAAAGGAAGGAGGAAAAGAGGATGCAGGAATATGATGACCTGGTGCTGCAGTGTTTTTTAGAGAAGCAGGGGCAGCTCTTTGCAAGGCCCGTGGCAAAAACTTTGGAAGAAGCGGAAAATTTCCTGGAAGAATGTATGGCCGTTGTGGTAAACGGGGCCGGTGAAGTAAGGGAATATTTCGAAGAAGAGGGCGTGGACATCGAAGACGGGGAAAACTTACTGGATGCGGACGAAGTATTCGAAGTAGGGGACGGAAGATATCTGATTGTGGAAGGATAAGGAAAGGGGGAAGCGATTCACAGAAAATACTTCCGGATCGCTTCCCCCAGCCCGTCGTGGTCGTTGTCCGCTGCGGTGACAAAATCGGCGCATGCCTTCACTTCGGCGGGCGCGTTTTGCATGGCTACCGCAGTCCCGGCGGCCTGGAGCATGGAAATGTCGTTTTCCGCGTCCCCGGCAGCCACCGCGTTTTTGACGGGGATGCCAAGATGGCTGCAGACAAAGCGCAGGGCGTTTCCCTTGCCGGCCGTTTTGTCAAAAATTTCCAGGTACTGGTCGCAGGAAAAAATAGCGGTCACCTGATCCCCATAGCGGGAAAGCACCTCTTTTTGCAGGGCCAGCAGCCGGTCTTTGCCGGTTAGATCAATAGCCAGCAGTTTATAGGGGGCGTGCCCGATGTGTCCCATAATATCGTTTGTGAGCACCGCCGAAAGGCCGGTGCTTTTTTGATAGAAGGAAAGTTCCGGACCCTCTTTTTCACACACCACACGGGAATCGTCGTAAGACTGGATATGCAGGCCGTATTTGTGCGCCAGGCCGATAACGCCTTTACAGACGGGGACGGGGACCGTTTTTTCAAGCAGCGCGCGTCCGGTATTGCAGTCATAGACCAGGTTGCCGTTGACTGCGATGACCAGGGTGTCCGGATACAAAAGCCCGGCGTTTTGGGCGGAAGAAAGGATGCTGGGCAGCGTCCGTCCCGAGGACAGGACGAAGCGGTGCCCGGCTTCGATCATGCGGCTGATAAGCCCTGCCAGGGCAGGGGATACGTCTTTTTTTGAGGTCAGCAAAGTGCCGTCCATATCGGTAAACAGGATTTTTTCAGACATGAAAGAGCTCCTTCCTTTTGGCTTTCAGGCCGTCCAGCACGGACTGGGGGACAACGAGACGTCCGTACCCCGTCCCCATTTCCAGGTCCGGCTTTGCCTTGCCGTGGAAATCCGATCCGCCGGAAGGAAGCAAGCCGAACCGGGACGCCAGCTGCTGCATCTGCCGGGTTTCCCCTTCGCTGTGGGTGGAATAAAAGACCTCGATTCCCACAAGGCCGACGTCGGCCAGGCGGCGTACCAGCGTCTCCAGCGCTTCTTTTCCCATATGGTAGAGAAGGGGATGGGCCAGGACCGGGATGCCCTTTGTCTGCAAAATCAGTTCCACAGCCTGTTGGGGCGTGATTTTTTCCCGGGGGACAAAATAGGGGGTATGGTCGCCCAGATAGCGGTCGAAGGCTTCCTTAAGGCTTTTGACATACCCTTTGTCCAGCAGATAGCGGGCGTAGTGGCCCCGGGTGATGACGCAGTCCGGGAACGTTTCCAGAAGGGCTTCGTAAGGGATGTAGATGCCGGCTTCCTGCAGGCGGGCGCACAGTTTTTTGTTGCGCCATATCCTGGACTGCACAAATTCCCGGATATGGGCCCGGAAAGCGGGGGCGTTTTCATCCAGGAAAAGCCCTACGATATGAATATCCCTCCCGCCGTATTCCGTGGAAAACTCGATGCCTGGGATCACCTCGATCCCCTTCGCCTGTCCGGCGGCCATGGCTTCCTGCAGCCCGGCGGTGGTATCGTGGTCCGTCAGGGCAAAGGCGGACAGGCCCTTTAAAAGGGCCAAATCCACCAGGGCGCAAGGAGACAGGCTGCCGTCGGATTTGTCGGAATGGACGTGCAGGTCTACGAGGTTCAATTTTCGTCCTCTTCCCGGTTGGCGGTGTAGACCGTGCGCTTTCTCGCCATTTCGTCGCTGGCCAGATATTCGTCGTAAGTGGTGATCTTATCCACCAGGGAACCGTTCGGAAGAATTTCCATGATCCGGTTGGCCGTGGTCTGGACAAACTGGTGGTCGTGGCAGGAGAAAAGGGCCACGCCGGGGAATTTGATCAGGCCGTTGTTTAAAGCGGTGATGGATTCCATGTCCAGATGGTTGGTCGGCTCGTCCAGCACCAGGCAGTTGGCGCCGGAAATCATCATCTTGGAAAGAAGGCAGCGCACCTTTTCGCCTCCGGAAAGGACGCGGACCTTCTTTACGCCGTCTTCCCCGGCAAAGAGCATCCGGCCCAGAAAGCCGCGCACATAGGTGACGTCCTTGACCGGGGAGTAGCCGGTAAGCCATTCCACGATGGTTTCGTCGTTGTTAAACTCATCCGTGGGGTCCTTGGGGAAGTAGGCCTGGGATGTGGTGACGCCCCATTTATAGGTGCCTTCGTCGGGCTCCATTTCCCCCACCAGGATCTGGAAGAGGGTTGTCTTTGCCAGCTCGTTGCCGCCCACGAAGGCGATTTTGTCGTTATGACCCACGATGAAGGAAATGTTGTCCAGCACCTTTACGCCGTTGACCGTCTTGCTGATCCCGTCCACCGTGAGCACTTCGTTGCCGATTTCCCGGTCGGGACGAAAGTCAATGTAAGGATATTTGCGGCTGGAAGGCTTGATCTCGTCCAGCTGGATCTTTTCCAGGGCGCGTTTCCTGGAAGTGGCCTGCTTGGATTTGGAAGCGTTGGCGGAGAAACGGGAGATGAACTCCTGCAGTTCCTTGATCTTTTCTTCCTTTTTCCGATTGGCTTCCTTCATCTGCTTGATCAAAAGCTGGCTGGACTCATACCAGAAATCGTAGTTGCCGGCGTACAGGGTGATCTTGCCGTAGTCGATGTCCGCGATATGGGTGCAGACCTTATTTAAGAAATAACGGTCGTGGGAAACCACGATCACCGTGTTTTCAAAATTGATGAGAAATTCTTCCAGCCAGGCGATGGCGTCCAAGTCCAGATGGTTGGTCGGCTCGTCCAAAAGCAGGATATCCGGGTTGCCAAACAGGGCCCTGGCCAGCAGGACTTTCACCTTCTGGCTGCCGTTTAATTCCTTCATCAGGCTGTAGTGCAGGTCCGTCTCAATGCCCAGGCCGTTTAGGAGGGTGGCCGCGTCGGATTCCGCGTTCCAGCCGTCCATCTCGGCGAACTCCGCTTCCAGCTCGGAAGCGCGGATGCCGTCCTCGTCGGAAAAATCCTCTTTGGCATAGATGGCGTCCTTTTCCTTCATAATTTCAAACAGGCGGGCGTTGCCCATGATGACCGTATCCATGACGGTATTGTCGTCATATTTGAAATGGTCCTGTTCCAGGACGGACAGGCGCTGGCCGGGAGTGATGACCACATCGCCGTTGGTGGTTTCCAGCTGTCCGGAGAGAATTTTTAAGAAGGTGGACTTGCCGGCGCCGTTAGCGCCGATGAGGCCGTAGCAGTTGCCTTCCGTAAATTTGATATTCACGTCTTCAAACAGCGCCTTTTTGCCCAGGCGCAGCGTCACATTGTTCGCACTGATCATAGGTTCTATCCTTTCTTATTTAAAATCGAAATCGCTGTCCTTTGAAAGTATCCTATTGTATTGTACAGAAAATCTTTGAATTTGCAACTCTATTTTCCGTAAAAACGGCGGACTCCATCCATCCGCGCGCCCATATTGGCCAGCAGCAGGTCCGCTATGGTCAGTGCGGCCATACATTCCACCACCACCACGGCCCGGGGGACGATGACGGGATCGTGCCGTCCCCGGATGGAGACCGTCTGCTCCTGCCCGTGGACGTTTACGGTCTGCTGCGGACGGAAGATGGAGGGAGTGGGTTTGATGTGGGCCCGCATCACGATATCCGCCCCGTCGCTGATGCCGCCCAGGATGCCTCCCGCGTGATTGGAAGCCTTGACGATGCGGCCGTCCTGTATCCGGAAAGGATCGTTGTTTTCGGATCCCTTTGCCGTGGAAACCCCGGTGCCGTCCCCGATTTCCACGGCTTTGACGGCGCCGATGGAAAAGAGGGCGGCGGCCAGACAGGCGTCCAGTTTAAGGAAAACCGGTTCCCCGACCCCTGCCGGCAGGCCGGAGATGACGCACTCCACCACGCCGCCGGAAGAATCCTTTTCCTGCATGCAGGCCTTCAGCCATTCCTGTGCGTGGCTGTCCGCTTCCCGGTCCGGCATGGCGGTGGGGGTGGAAAGGATGGCCGACGCATCGAAACGGGATGGGTCGATGGAAACAGGGCCGATGGATTTGGTATAGGCCTGTACCCGGATGCCCAGTTCGTTCAGGAATTTGGCGGCAATGGCGCCCCCGGCCACCCGGCCGGCGGTTTCCCGCCCGGAAGAGCGGCCCCCGCCCCGGTAGTCCCGAAACCCGTATTTGGCGTCAAACGTATAATCCGCATGGCCGGGCCGGTAATAGCAGGCGATTTCCGAATAGTCGGCGGAACGCTGGGAAGTATTGGGGATGAGCAGGCTGATGGGGGTCCCGGTGGTTTTTCCCTCAAAAACGCCGGAAAGGATCCGTACCCGGTCCGATTCTTTCCGCGGCGTGGAAAAAGGGGAGGAGCCGGGTTTCCTGCGGTCCAGGTAAACCTGGATGTCTTCTTCCTGCAAAGGAAGGCCCGCGGGACATCCGTCCACTACGGCGCCGATGGCTTCCCCGTGGGATTCCCCCCAGGTGGTAATGGTAAACTGTTTTCCGAACGTGGATCCGGCCATAAGATTCTCCTTTCAAAATGGGCTGATTGACACTTTTTTCAGTATAAAACATTTTTTTGACGGATACAAGGGAATCTGCTATACTGAAATAATTGAAAAAGAACGGAGGTAGTGTGAAAAATAAGCCCGATGGCTTATTTTTCACACTGCTATTTGTGCCGGAGCGTCACAAATAGCCTTGATGGCATCAGAGAAATTGCATTCGCAATTTCTCTTCGCCCCGTCGCTTACGCTCCGGAACGGAGGTTCCCATGAAAAAGCAAAGACAGGCCAATCTGGAACTGCTTCGCATTATCGCCATGGTGATGGTGGTAACGGCGCATCTGGTCAACCATGGAAACATGATCACCATGGCCGCGCCCGGAAGCGTTCCCTACTATATTGTCTGGACGCTTTTTGGCGTCTCTTTTACCTGTATCAATATTTACCTGCTCATCAGCAGCTACTTTTTGATCGACGCGAAATTTTCCACCTTTAAAATCGCCCGGATGGCGGGACAGGTATTTTTTTATGCCTTCGGGATTACGCTGCTGTTCTGGCTGTTTTCGGATGTGGAAAAGGAGTTTAAGTATCTGGTCTACTCCGTGCTGCCCATCCTGTCCGACTTTTACTGGTTCGTTTCCATGTACGTGGGCATGTATGTGCTGGCCCCGCTGATGAACCGGCTGATCCGCTCCCTGACCAGACGGCAGCTGCAGTGCGCCATCGCCCTGTGCTTTGTACTGGTCTCCGTCTGGCCCAACCTGATCTATTTTTCTTCCGCCCTAAATACCGCGGGCGGGGTGAGCATTGCCTGGTTTTTGACGGTCTATCTGATGGGCGCTTACCTGCGCCTGTATTACCGGCCTGACGGGAAGTTTTCCTTTAAGTTTCTTTTGGGGATCGGGGCTGCCCTGCTCATCCCCTTAAGCCGCTTTGTCATCGAGGCGCTGCTAAAGACGCCGCTTGGAAACATCGGCATCCTGGACGATCTGATGTGGGGATACAGCGTATTCTTTTCCTACAGCTCCATCCTGGTGACGCTGGCGGCGGTGGTCCTTTTTGTGGCCTTTTTGAATCTGAAGATCGAAGGACGCCGGATTTCCTCCGCCATCCTCCTGATTGCGGGGGCCTCCTTCGGCGTCTATCTGATCCACGATCATTACTATATCCGGGAAACTTTGTGGGCAGGAATCGACGGGGCTTCCTGGCTGGACAAGTGGTATCTGCTGCCGGCAAGCCTGGGGGTGATCCTGGCGGTTTACTTTGTCTGTACGCTGATTGAACTGGCGCGCCAGAAGCTTTTTTCCCCGCTTGAAAACAGCAAAAGGGTCCGGGGATTTTTCCTTGGGCTGGATGAACGGCTGAGACGGCTTTGGAAGGAAGGAGAGAAAGAAAATTGCAGAAGATGACCTATCGGGTTTTAAAAACGGAGGGAAGGGCCAAACGGGCGGTGATGGAAACGGTGCACGGCACGATCCAGACGCCGGTCTTTATGAACGTGGGCACGGTAGCGGCCATTAAGGGCGCGGTTTCTACGGAGGACCTGGAGGGGATCGGCACCCAGGTGGAGCTGTCCAATACCTATCACCTCCATGTCCGTCCCGGGGACGAAAAGATCCGGCAGTTCGGCGGCCTTCATAAGTTTATGTCCTGGAACCGTCCCATCCTGACGGACTCCGGCGGATTCCAGGTCTTTTCCCTGGCCGGCCTGCGTAAGATCAAAGAGGAGGGCGTGACTTTCCGCTGCCATATCGACGGCCATAAGATTTTCATGGGCCCGGAGGAAAGCATGAGGATCCAGTCCAACCTGGCCTCCACCATCGCCATGGCCTTCGACGAGTGCGCCCCGGCGAAAGCGGAGCGGGAATATGTAAAAAATTCCGTGGCCCGGACCACCCGGTGGCTGGACCGCTGCAAAAAGGAAATGGACCGTTTAAACGCCCTTCCGGATACCCTCAATCCAAACCAGCTTCTGTTTGGCATCAACCAGGGCGCGGTCTATGACGATATCCGCATAGAACATGCAAAAAGGATCGCCCAGATGGATCTGGACGGATATGCGGTGGGCGGACTGGCGGTAGGGGAAACCCATGAGGAAATGTACCACATCCTGGAAGAAACCGTGCCCTGGCTTCCGCAGGATAAGCCCACTTACTTAATGGGCGTGGGCACGCCCGCCAATATCCTGGAAGCGGTGGAGAGGGGCGTGGACTTTTTCGACTGCGTTTATCCCACCAGGAACGGCCGCCACGGCCATTTGTATACCAATTTCGGCAAGATCAACCTGTTTAACGCCAAATACGAGCTGGACGAAAGGCCCATCGAGCCGGGCTGTTCCTGCCCGGCCTGCAGGCGGTATTCCAGGGCCTATATCCGTCATCTGCTCAAGGCAAAGGAAATGCTTGGGATGCGGCTGTGCGTCCTCCATAACCTGTATTTTTACAATACCATGATGACGGAGATCCGGGACGCCATCGACAGGGGGGAATTTGCCGCTTATAAGAAGAGGAAACTTGACGGAATGCAAAATATTGTGTATGATGAGCAATAGGCGTAAATTATAAAGAAATTAGGAGGAGCTGTTTTCATGGGTATTTTACTGACGGAGTCAGCGCAGACCGCAGGCATGGGAAGCATGCTGCCGGTGATTCTGATGTATGTCCTGATCTTCGGCGTATTTTTCTACTTTGTACTGTACCGGCCGCAGAAGAAGGAGCAAAAGAAGATGAGCGCGATGCTTTCTACTCTGGAAATCGGGGACTGTGTCCTGACCAGCAGCGGGTTTTACGGCATCATCATCGACATTACGGACGATACCGTGATCGTGGAGTTCGGCAACAATAAAAACTGCCGGATCCCGATGCAAAAGAGCGCGATTTCCCAGGTGGAAAAAGCGGAAGCGGAAACAAAATAACGGAGGGAAGCGGGTGACCACAGACGAGCTGGTGACCCGCTTTTATATGAAGAAAAGAGCGCTTCCATATGGAGGGAATTATGAAAGTTGTGGATATGCACTGCGATACCATTGCGGCCCTGGCGGAAAGAGGGCAGGAAGGATGGTCTTTGCAGAAAAACGGATTTCATGTAAGTCTGGAAGAAATGGAGAAGGGGGATTACCTGCTGCAGAATTTCGCCCTGTTTGTAGCTTTGCAGGAAGGGAAAAATCCCTGGGACCAGGTGACGCAGCTGGCGGACTGCTTTGAAAAGCAGATGCGGGATTTTAGAGACAGGATCGCCTGGGTGAGGCGTTTTCCCGATATCCAAAAGGCGCAGGGACAGGGGAAAATGTGCGCCCTTCTGACGGTGGAGGAAGGAGCGGTGTGCCAGGGAAGCCTGGAGAAACTGCGGCTTCTTTTTGACAGGGGCGTGCGGATGCTGACCCTGACCTGGAACTATCCCAACGAGCTGGGCTTTCCCAATGTGACCGTTTCCAAAGAAGGGGACGGCAAACCCGATTTTTACCGTCCCCAGACGGAAAAAGGGCTGACGGAAAGAGGAATTGAATTTGTAAGGGAAATGCAGAAGATGGGGATGATTGTAGACGTTTCCCATCTGTCCGACGCCGGCTTTTACGATGTGCTGGCCCATACGGACCGACCCTTTGTAGCCAGCCATTCCAACGCCCGGGCCGTCTGCCCCAATGTGCGCAACCTTACGGACGATATGATCCGCAGGCTGGCAGAGCGGGGAGGCGTAACCGGACTGAACTTCTGTCCGTCCTTCCTGGAAGAAGGGGCTGAGGAAAACGAAAAGCCTGTCCTGGACGCTGTTGTGCGCCATGCAAAACATATTGCAGATGTGGGCGGAATCGAGTGTCTTGGCCTGGGCAGCGATTTTGACGGGATTCCTACGCCGAAAGGGCTGGAGGGGGCCGGGAAAATGCCCCTTTTGGACGACGCTTTCAAAAAGGCCGGATTTCCTGCTTCCCAGAGGGAAAAAATCTTTTCCGGGAACGTACTGCGGCTGTACCGGGATACTTTGCCGCAGTAAGAAATTTTTAAGAAACTGTTTGGGAAAGTTTTGGCGGAAGCTGTATCCGATTTTCATTTTTCTGCGTTACCCTTTTTACAAGTCAAAGGGAAACGGAGGAAAAACGGATGAGTGATTCGAAAGAAACACAGATGTCCTCAAAGGGGACGAAAAAGAAAACATGGTGCATTGTGGGGCTGGTAATCCTGTTCATCCTGGCCCTGCCCGTACTGGTGCCCCTAAGCCTTGGCGCAGCGGGAGTGGTGCTGGCCATAGGGCTTGCCGCGGCGGGAGGAATCCTGACCGTACTGCTGTGCGTGCTGGGCGGCCTGGCCATGGGGATTTTGCTTCTTGTCGCCCTGCTTTTCTGCGGGGTGGTGGGAACCGGTGTAGGAATTGTCCTTCTCTTTTCTGCGCCGGCCAGCGGCATGGCGATTTTTGGAATGAGCCTGATGGCGGTGGGCGCAGGAATCCTGGGCACCCTCCTGGTATGGGGGATCTTTGTCCTTGTGATGAAAGGATGCCGGGCCGTGGCGCATAGGGCGGGCAAAACCGCCAAGGAGGTGGACCATGAAGCATAAGGGAATGAAAATTGCACTGATTATAGCGATATCCGCCCTGGCGGCAGGAGGCATCCTGCTGGGAGCGGGGCTGTGCCTGGGAGGTTCCCCCTCTTTCTATATCGACGGGGACGGAATCCATGTGAAGGAAAATACAACGGCTGCGCCCAAGGAAGACTATGTGATGAAACCCGTAAAGACGGGGATCATCCGGAAACTGGATCTGTCCCTTCTGGACGCTGATGTGCAAATCGTTTCCGGAGACGTCTGGAGCGTGGAATATTGCCTGGATTCGGAGCATCTGGAACCCGTCTATGGCTTTGCGGACGGGGTGCTGACGCTGAAAGAAGGAGAGTATGACCACAGCCGGAACGCAGCGGCTACCTTTGGGATCGGGGACGATTGGTGGGGGCAGGAAGAGGACTACAGCGCCCCTTATGTAAAAATTACGGTGCCGGAAAACGGGAAGCTGGAGGAGGCTGTGATTTCCAGCCGGTACGGCAATGTGGAAATCGAACGCACGCTCTATGCAACCGATGCCCGTATCACGGCAGAAAACGGGGA
>CALWGP010000039.1 GCA_944380095.1 uncultured Lachnospiraceae bacterium
GAACTTTAAGATTGATTGAAACTTCAAGAAACATATGGTATATATATATTGTTTCTTGGCAAACCGCAATCCGGGGCTTTTCCCGGATGAATCCAAGAAAGGACGAATGGCTATATGGATTTCAAAAAATATATTGATCCGGATATCCTGGAAAAGTTCCGGTTTTACAACTATGGACATGCGCTGGAAATCCTGCATGATGCGTTTCCGACAGAATGGAAGGAAATACAGGAATGTCTCCGCCGCCTTCGGCTGACCCTGGCAGACATCAGACAGGCCGGCGGAAACGAATCCCCCATTCCCAAGAAATTTGACGATGTTTTATACCCTTACGGCTGGCGCGAAATCAGGATCAGCGGTGATCTGGTTGTCAAGAAATATCCCCGGCAATCTGCTCAAAGAAGGGGAAAATTTTCCGATCAGCCCTATGAACAGGAAGTTATCGAGGGATACATCGACGGTCATAATATTGATTTTTTAAAGAACAAGGTTGCCTTCGATCTGGAATGGAATAGTAAGGATCAGACTTTCGACCGGGACCTGCTGGCCTTAAGAACGTATTTCGACTGCGGCCTGATTGACGTCGGCATTATCGTAACCCGCTCCGAAGAATTGAATGAAATTTTCAGGCAGGAATCCGATGATTCCGGAAAAACGCTGATCAAAAAATATGGTGCAAGCACGACCTGGATCGGGAAACTGCTCTACAGGCTTAACTCCCGCCGAAATGGCGGATGTCCTGTTCTGGCAATCGGCATAGGAAAGGAATGTGTAGAAGGATATGGCAGACTTGACAACTACTATCGAGAACTTGATAGCATTCACGAAAAATGAGAAATATAATACGATTTATGCCGATCCGCCCTGGCAATTCCAGAACAGAACCGGCAAAGTGGCGCCTGAACACAAACGGTTAACCAGATATGAAACCATGACGGTTGCCGAAATTCAGCAATTGCCCGTTGCCGACATTGCCGGTGAAAAAGCACATTTATATTTATGGGTTCCAAACGCCCTGCTTCCCGACGGACTCGCCGTTATGGATGCATGGGGATTCGAGTATAAAGGGAACATCGTCTGGGAAAAGGTTCGAAAAGACGGCGGTCCGGATGGCCGCGGGGTCGGATTTTATTTCAGAAACGTGACGGAACTTCTGCTTTTTGGAATCCGGAAAAAAAGTTCCCCGAACCGTACCCTTCCTCCTGCCAGGTCCCAGGTAAATCTGATCCGGACCATGAAGCGGGAACACAGCCGTAAACCGGATGAAATTATTCCGATCATCGAGGCCTGCAGTGCCGGGCCAAGAATAGAACTGTTTGCCCGGGGAGTCCGCGAAGGATGGGCCATGTGGGGAAACCAGGCCACAGAGGACTACGAACCCACATGGAATACCTATTCCAATCATACGGTGGCCCACACAGAAAAATAGGGACTATTCAGGCAGGGGAACGGCCCCGGACTTCGGTCAGCATAGCTGAAAGGCGTCCGGGGCCGTTCCCCTGCCTGTATCACCATAGTTGAATGCGTCCAAGGCCGTTCCCCGTTATACTTGTCTGTATTTTTACCGGCTCCGGATTTCCCTGCGCATAAAGCTGATGTAGGAAAGGGCGAAAGCCACTGCAGTCAGCGCCAGCAGGCCCACCAGATGGGGCCATACCAAAAGCAGGCTCTGTCCCACGGACAGATAGCCGCTGATGGCGCCGGAAAGCTGCTGGGGCAGGATCACGTTCATGGACCGCACGGTCGGATCCATGATGGTGGAAATTGCCTCGCTGTAAAGATAATAGGGCGACAGTCTGTTGAGCGCCAGCTGGCAGTCATAATAATCCAGCACCCGTCCCACTTCGTCCGCCGTAGGCGGAATGCCTATGGTAAGAAGGCCCACCGCCCCGATCACCAGTCCCATGGAAAATACCATCAGAAAAATTACCGTGGCCCCGGCCAGAAATTTCCCGTTGATCACGCAGTCGCGGTAAATGGGCTGGGAAACCAGCCGGTTTAAGGTGCCTTCCGAACGTTCGCTGTTGATGGCGTCAAACCCCAGGGTCAGGCCTACGAAAGGTCCCAGCAGGGCGATAAAGGACAGAAAGGACGGGATGGAATTCCCGCTTAAGGTAAACAGTTTCAGGAAAATATAATCCGGATCGGAGGCCACCGCGTCGGACAGGACGGAAACCGCCCCGTATACGCTGGCGAAACTGGTCAGCAGGATCAAACACAGTACGATCAAAAACCGTTTGCTGCGGATATGGTCCGCCATTTCCTTGCGGTAAAGCGCGCCCAGGCCACTCATAAGGCGGATTCCTCCCCCGGCATTTTTGCCCTCACTTATTTTTACGGAATGAAAGAAACCGTCCGCTTTTTCTTTGATCAGACTTAACATGTTCTTTCTCTCCTTTCTCGAAGTATCTGCGGTAAATCTCGTCCAGATCGCTGCCCCGCTGCCGTAAATGGGAAATGGTATAACCGCCCTGCAGGGATTTGCGGATCAGTTCCCGGCGCAGATCCGTGCGGGAATAAATCACATAATATTCCCCGGTATGTTCCACCCGCTCCACGTTTCCCAGCTGCCGAAGCAGCGGTTCAAACCCGCCGTCGTTTGGCACTGCCGCCGTTTCCAGGACATAATGCCCTTCCTGCTGCATCTGCCTGGCCAGCTCTTCAATGTGGCCGCAGGCGATCAGCCGTCCTTCCACAAACAGTCCCACCCGGTCGCAGACCTGCTGCACCTGGTAGAGCTGATGGGAAGAGATCAGGACGGTCCTGCCGTCTTCGTCCGCCAGCTTCCGGATCATGCTCTCTTCCGCCATGGCAATCCCTCCTTTCCTCTTGCGCCCATGGGATTACCTCCTGCCGTATTTATGGAACACATATCCCAGTCCTGCCGCCACCGCAAGAATGATCAGGATTGCCACTGCGCCCCACAGGGTCCCGGTCTTGACGGACACGCGGAATTCCGCCGCAGCGCTGGTTTCTTCCGTCTGGGCGGTAAAGGTCGCCACATAGTCGCCGGTAATGGCATCGGAACCGGGCTTCACATGGGCGATTACCTGCACCGTGCTGCCGGCGGGAATGGATTCGATGACATTTTCCTCCAGATCGTTATAAGTTACCGTCCAGCCGGAGGGCAGGGAAGAATTTAAGGATACGTTCTGCAGATCCACGTTCCCTGTATCGGTAATGTTTAAGGTCAGGTCGGAATTCTGGTTGGCGTGGGCGTCAAAGCTCAGACGGCCGTCCGGCGTGCCAAGGCTGATCCCGTAAGTACCGGTGATCACCACCTTTAAATCCGTGGTCAGGGTCTCTTCCGCGGAAACGGCGCTGCAGGAAATTTCATATTCTCCGGCTGCCACGCCTTCCGGGGGCACCACCGCCACCGTCAGGCCCTGGCTGACGCTGGGATCCACTTCGATTCCCGCCACCGTAGCGCTTTCCCCGGAAGGGGTGAAAGTCCCCTGCCCCGCGTTGACTTCGTTGACGGAAAAAGTAAGGGTCAGGGAATCGGAAATGCCTTCCCCTGCAAAGGCGTTTACCTTCGCCTCATAAGTTCCTTCCTCCAGTTCGCCCGGAATGGTCAGATGCAGCGTCACCTGGGCGCCGGCTTCCCCGGTTCTTGCATACACCCGGCTGACCTCATAGCTGCCGCCCTGCAGGTAACCTTCCCAGCCTTCCGGCAGGGAGGCGATGGACAGATCCACATCCTGCCCGCTTCCGGTGCTGTTGTTTACATAAATCGCAATGTCCAGACTTTCCCCCGGTTTGACGGTAATGCCCGGATAGTCCGTACTCAGATCCAGACCACCTGCGGCATGAACGGGTTTTTCGCTGCCCCAGAACAAAAACAGGGACAAAATTGCTGCCAGACAGACAGCTGCCCAAAGACGTAACTGATGTTTCCGCCTTTGGGCATCCATTGCAATTGCTTTCTCCATAAGTCTCCTCCTTTTGCCGAAACGGCAATTCGTTATTTTCGTAGACTATCTTAGCAGAGAAAGCTTTCATGAACCTTTAGGAAATTTGAAAATACTGTGAACGCCCTCCCGGCATTCACTCGCCGTAAATCCTGCTGCGCAGGTACCGGATGTTTTCTTCGAAATCCACCTCCAGCACCGCCATGCCCCGGATATTGGCATCCTGGTAGCTGCCTTCCACCGGCACGCTGCCCTGCTGCAGATCATAGGTCAGCAGCTTCGGGCCGTCCAGCGTCAGCCGCAGAAACTCCGCCTTTGTCAGGTTGGTGGTCAGGTTGGACAAAAGGCCGTCCAACACCTCCTGCGGGTTGGTCACAAGGGCCCCCGGGAGTTTGCCGATTACTGCCGAAAGTACCTTGCGCTGCCGCTTGGTCCGCGCAAAATCCGTCCCGATATAGCGGTTCCTGCTGTAGGCCAGCGCCTGGGGACCGTTTAAGTGGATCAGCCCGCTTAAGGAAGTGTCCAGATAATCCGTCCCTTCCGGCCTCCCGGTAAGCTGGTTGTATTCCACCAGATAACCGTTGACATATTCCACTTCTTCGGAAGTCAGTTCCAAATCCACGCCGCCCACCGCGTCCACCAGGTTGGCAAAGGCCTCGAAGTTTACCAGCACATAATGGCTCACCGGGATTTGGAAATTCTCTTCGATGGTTTCCATAAGAAGCTTGGGGCCGCCAAAGGCATAGGCCGCATTGAGCCGGTTTCCATCATGGCCGGGAATCTCCACATAAGTATCCCGCAGGAGGGAAATCATCTGGATGGTTTTGGTCTTTGTACTGATGGAAAGAAGGATCATGGCGTCGGACCTGCCGTCTTCCCCGTTTTCCCGGGAATCGTTGCCGATGAGCAAAATATTGGTCACCCCGTCCTGGCGCAGGGCATCCTGCTCCTGCCCCGTTTCCCCGTCCGCTGCGGCGGTTTTTTCATAAGTGATCCTCCCGTAAAGGGAAGAGGCGGCTGCATACCACAGGGCTGCCCCTGCCGCAGCCAAAAGAAGCAGGATCACCAGGAGGACCTTCCAGACAGTCCCTTTCTTTTTCTTCGTCTTTTGTTGACTCATGGGGTTCCTTTCCGAAAACTTATTTCATCTCGATGGCCTTCTTGGGACAGGAGGAAGCGCACAGGGTACAGCCGACACATTTGGATGCGTCCAGCTTCCAGGTTTTCTCCGCCCGGTCCACCTCAATGGCCCCCTGGGGGCACTTCTTGGCGCACAGGGTACAGTAAACGCATTTCTCCGGATCCATGGCCGGTTTTTGGGAAGCCCCTGCCGGCTGCGCCTTTTTGGGAAGTTCAAAGGTCTCTTCGCTCTTTTGGGGCGCAGGCTGGGTATAGCCGGGCGTCATATGGAGGCATTTTTTCGGACACAGGTTGGCGCAGCTGCCGCACTGCACGCAGTCAAAGCGGTTGATGGTCCAGGTGCCTGCTGCCCGGTCCACCCGGATGGCGCCGGTGGGACAGGAACGCATGCACAGTCCGCAGCTGATGCATTCCGCCGTGTCAATTTCGATATGCCCCCGCATCCGTTCCGGAAACTGCGCCGGCTCAAAGGGATAGGATGTGGTGGCAGGCTTATGGAACAGATTTTTCATCGCCGTACGGGCATAGGTAAAAATTTTCGTATCGTTCATGGGATCACCTCTCTGTACAGCTGATGCAGGGGTCTATGGTCAGGATAATCAGCGGCACGTCCGCCAGCTGGCAGCCCTTTAACAGTTCCACCATGGGCGGGATGTTGCTTGTGGTGGGGGTGCGCAGGCGGAACCGGTCCAGGTTCTTCGTCCCGTTTGCCTTCACATAATAGATCGCCTCGCCCCTGGGCTGCTCGATCCGCATAAAATATTCCCCGTTGGGATTTCC
Organism: uncultured Lachnospiraceae bacterium; assembly: GCA_944380095.1. GTDB lineage: Bacteria > Bacillota > Clostridia > Lachnospirales > Lachnospiraceae > Gallintestinimicrobium. Next base: position 5,832 of record CALWGP010000039.1, read on the forward strand.
CTTTACCGGGACACTGATGTCCCCGCCCGGAATCTTGCCGATTGCCTCCCGGATCAGCCGGAAAGACTGGAGGATCTCCTTTAGGCGCACTTCGCACCGGGCATAGGAATCGCCGGCCGTAGCGGTTACAGGCGCTACATCCAGGTCGCTATAGGCCGCATAGCCCAGCATCCGCACGTCATATTCCTCGCCGCTGGCGCGCAGCATGGGGCCCACCGCGCCCTGCAAAATCGCCTGGTCCCTGGGCAGGACGCCCAGGCCTTTCAGCCTGCTTTGCACCGTATAATCCTTTAAGAAGGTCTGAAACAGGGGCGTCATATCCGCCTCCATATCGTCCACGGTACGGGCGATCGCCGCCAGCATGGCGCTGTCCATATCCTTTAAAACGCCGCCCACGCAGTTCACGGAAAAGATCACCCGCCCCCCCGTGGTGGCGTCGAACATATCCAGGATTTTCTCCCTCAGTTTCCAGGACTCCATAAACAGGCTTTCAAATCCCATGGCGTCGGCCAAAAGCCCCAGCCACAGCAGATGGCTGTGCACCCGGCTCATCTCCATCCAGATGGTACGCAGATATTTGGCCCTTTTTGGCACTTCGATCCCCATGACATGCTCCACGGATTCGCAGTATCCCATGCCGTGGCCGCAGCTGCAGATGCCGCAGACACGCTCCGCAATATAAACATATTGTTTGAAATCCCTTTTTTCCACCAGCTTTTCCAGGCCCCTGTGAATGAAGCCGATACTGGGAATGGCCCCGACCACGGTTTCATCTTCCAGCACCAGGTCCAGATGGACCGGCTCCGGAAGGACAGGATGCTGGGGGCCGAACGGTACAATACTTCTCTTTGCCATCTTCTCACCCCTTTTCCTTAAACGGAGTTTCCTGGTCAATCCGGTACAGTTTGCTCCGATAATCCACCGTCAGGTTCCTGATTTTTACCCCGAACAGCTCCGCCGCCTCATTTTCCTGCAAAAAAGCGCAGGGATACACCTGTGTGATGCTGGAAATTTCCTCGTCTTCCTTCACATGCAGGCGAAGCGTCACCATTTCATAGTTCCGGCAGAAGGAATAGCTCATATCGTAGCCTCCTTCCACCCGGACCGCGCAGATCTGCACCAGTCTCCAAAGTTCCATTTTCATTCGGATCACCGTGGCGAAAAACACGTCCCTGGTGATTTCCCTGATCTCATTTTTCTGATCCATAGGTTCCTCCCGGCTGTTCCTCCCTGCCTTTCTGCGCGCGGATTTTTTCCTTCTTTTCGTCCAGCAGCTTCACTGCCTTTACCACGCCGTCAATAATCGCCTCCGGCCTGGCCGCGCAGCCCGGCACATAAATATCCACCGGGATCACGGTGTCGATACCGCCCCGGATATTGTAGCACTCTTTGAAAACGCCCCCCGTACAGGCGCAGATTCCCACGGCCAGCACCACTTTGGGCTCGGGCATCTGGCTGTAAAGCTGTTTGACCACGGGCGCGGTCTGGCTGTTTACCCCGCCTGTGATCAGCAGGATATCCGCCTGAAAAGGATCCCCCGTATTGATCACCCCGAACCGCTCCACATCGTATCTGGGCGTCAGACAGTCCAGCACTTCGATGTCGCAGCCGTTGCAGCTGCTGGCGTCATAATGCAGCAGCCACGGAGATTTGGATAATTTTCCCATCTGAAGTTCCTCCCGTCATTTCATCAAAATCAGAATCAGCAGGTTCACGCCCGCCGTCAGAAGCGTCACCAGCCAGCAGCTGGTCAGAAGCGTCTTCCAGTGCAGTCTGGCGCTGACGTTGTCCCACAGGATTTCCATAAAGTAGATCGCCAGGCAAAAGACGATGGCCACCGGCCAGCTCCACCAGCTGGAATTGATAAAGAACAGGGCGAAAATTCCCAGGATCAGCACTTTTTCGTAATATTCCGCAATATTCATAATCGCCAGCGTAGGGCCGGACATTTCCGTGGTAATCCCCTTGACCATCTCCTGATGGGCATGGTGGCTGGTGGAAAGGTCAAACGGCGATTTCCGGAACTTGATGGCGGAAGTAAACATAAATCCCAGAAGCATCCCGGGCATATACAGCACCGGGCTGACTGCGCTTTGGATGATGTTCCCCACGTGGAACGTTCCCGCGGCCAGGTAAAATCCCACTGCTACCAGCAAAGTCAGCGGCTCATAGGCCATCATCTGCAGCATCTCCCTGGCCGCTCCCATATTGGCAAAGGGTGAGGAGTCGCTGGATGCGGCCATCACCAAAAACATGTCCGCGGTGGAAAGAAGGAACAGGCACATCAGGATATCCGTACCTCCAAACAGCATGGAGCCGGAAATCACGATGAACCCCAGATAACTTAAGTTCAGCAGAAGCTGCACGTTGTTTACGGCGATCATCTGCTTGGAAAACAGTTTGGACAGGTCATAAAAAGGCTGCAGGACACAGGGACCTTTCCTCCCCTGCATACGGGCGGTAATCACCCGGTCCACCCCGTCCAAAAGCGCGCCGACAAAAGGCGCCAGGATCAGATATCCGATTACAAAAATCACGGCTTTCATACCGCACCTCCTATCAGCAGGCAGAAAATAACCACGATGACCACGGCCGAAAGATAGATGGACGGATGCAGAAGATGCCGTCTGCCGAACTCAAACCGCAGATACCAGTTGCTTAAGTACAGGTGGGTATCCCCGCCGAAACTGTTGACGAAATGGCGGTTGTCGCCTTTGTTGACGCCTGCCATATAGATTTCCACCAGCTGCCTGCGGGCCGCCTTGCTCACAAAAAACATGATGGTAGGCACGATCAGGATGGAGACCAGCATGACCGCCATAGTGGTCAAAACGCCCATGGAAAGCACCGCCTGGGAATGGCCGAACATCTCCGCCACAATCGGATCCACCACCGTAGTGGCCACAAAGGGCAGAAGCAGGCACAAAAGCAGCATAATCGCCGCATGCACGAACATGGATACATATTCGTCCCGGCAGGTGACGTCCTTGACCCCTTCCCTGGCGTGATGCTGGGAAATCAGTTTGGACAGCCATTTGGTCCAGTAGAACATGGTGGTGGCGCTGCCGTAAGCGATGAAAATAACCAGCACCACATTGCCGGAGTCCACAAACGCCTTTAAGGCCACCCACTTGGAAATCAGCATGCCAAAGGGCGCCAGGTACATGCCCGCGATGCCGATGCCCATGATATAGGTCAGCTTGGGCAGGCGCAGCAGCATGCCGTGCATATCCTCAATGTCCCTGGAACCAAGGCAGTTCTCCGTAGCGCCCACGGCCTGGAACAGCATGGATTTGCTCACGGAATGGAAAATCATCAAAAAGACCGCGCCCCAGACGGTTTCTTCCACACCGGTGCCCGCGCAGGCCACAATCAGCCCCAGGTTGGAAATGGTGGAAAAGGCCAGCACCTTTTTCCCGTCGTTTTGGGCAATGGCCATCATGCTGGCCATAATGAAGGTAAAGCCGCCGATCAGGGAAACCATCAGGCCCACCAGGTTGTCATGCAGCGCCGGGGACAGCCGCAGCAGCAGATAGACGCCGGCCTTGACCATGGTGGCGCTGTGCAAAAGGGCGCTGGAAGGCGTGGGCGCAACCATGGCGCCGTAAAGCCAGGTGGAAAAGGGCAGCTGGGCGGATTTGGTCAGGCCGGCCAGCGCAAGACAGGCCAGCGGGAGGGCCGCCCCCGTGGCAACCGTGTCGGAAAGCTGCACGCTGCCGTTTCCAAACGCAAGCAGGGCGATGGCCACGGAAAATCCAAGGCCGCCCAGCAGATTCATCCACAGGGCGGAAAAGCTGTTCTCAATGGCTTCTTCCGTGCGGGTATAGCCGATCATCAAAAAGGAAATCACGCTGGTAATCTCCCAGAAGAAATACATCCAGATCAGGCTCTGGGAAAAGACCAGTCCGAACATGGCTGCCAAAAACAGAAACAACATGGAAAAGAAAAACGGCTGTCTGTCCTGATATTCTTTATGATGGGCATGGTATCCTTTCATATAGCCCACCGTATAAATGCAGATAAATCCCCCTACAAAAGCAATGATGATGCACATCAGCACGGTCAGCCAGTCGATCATCATGTGCTCCGCCTCCGGCAGGGAGGTATTTGCCTCCACATAGAGCAAAAGCCCCGTCTGCGCCACGGACAGGACCGCCGGCAGCACCTTGCGGTACCGGATGCTCATATAGAGGATGAGGCACATCAGGAAAATATCCCCCAGGCTCATCAGATGGTCCACCGCCTCCGCCGCCGTATACAGCTGGATGGAATGAGCCCCCTGGTTTCCCCAGCTGATAAGCATCGCCACCGTGGCCGCCATAATGCATCCGGAACCGACGTAGACGATTTTCCCCCTCGCCTCCCCGGACCGGATGAACGGGATCAGAATCGCCAGAAACGTCGGGATTCCAATCAACACCGGTATCAGAATCATAAATCGTATCTCCCCTTTCTTTTGTTAAAATCCCTATACTATTTATAGTCCTTTCTCGGCAGTTTGACAAGCCAAAATCGGTTTCCTTCCCCCCCCCTTTGCCCCTCGTTTGGATATGGCATTTTCCATGCGCCCGTGCTACAATGGATGCTGTGAGCATTCTAAAAAAAGGGGGCCGAAACCATGCATGAGTTAAGCATCACCCAGGAAATCCTGCGCTACAGCCTTCAGGAAGCGCTGCGCCAGGGAGCAGACAAAATCCGCACCATCCGGCTGAGGCTGGGCCCCTTTTCCGGCATTGTCCCGGAGTGTATCCAGATGTATCTGGATCTTCTTTCCGAAGGGACCATCGCCCAGGGCGCAAAGATCGAAGCGGTCACACTTCCCTTGAAGGTCCGCTGCCGGGACTGCGGCCGGGAAAGCGAAATCACCCGCAGCCGCATCGCCTGTCCTTTCTGCAGCAGCCTGCGGCTTCAGATCCTGTCCGGGAAAGAATTTATTATCGAAAGTCTGGAGGTCGATATTCATGGAAATCAAAGTTCTCCATCAGGTGATGGAATGGAATGAGGACGTCAGCAACCAGGTAAAGGAAGTGCTTGCAGGGCATAAAATCTGCATGATCAACGTCATGGGAAGTCCCGGCGCGGGAAAAACCAGCCTGATTACTTCCCTGATCGGGCGGCTACGGGATCAGTGGCGCATCGGCGTCATCGAAGGGGATATCACCGGCCAGATCGACGCGGAGCGCATCGCTGCCCTGCAGATCCCTGCCGTGCAGCTCAACACCGACGGCGCCTGCCACATCGAGGCCATGAGCATCCGGAATATCCTGCCCCTGCTTCCCCTTTCCGAGCTGGACGTTATCTTTGTGGAAAACATCGGCAACCTGGTATGCCCGGCGGAGTTCAATATCGGCGAGTCGCTGCGCATCACGATTTTGAGCGTGCCGGAGGGGGACGACAAGGTGGAAAAATATCCCCTGATGTTTACGCAGACCGGCTGCCTGGCCTTAAACAAATACGACATGCTCCCCTATTTCGATTTTGACGAAACCAGGGTGCGGCAAAACTATGAAACCCTCAATCCGGGCGCGCCCTTTTTCCCGGTCAGCTGCCGTACCGGGGAAGGTCTGGACGGCCTGTGTGAATTTCTCTCCCGCAAAATCGCGGAGTCAAAGCGGTGACAGGCCCTGCCAGCCGGCAGACTTCCTGTCCGGATTCCTGCCAAAACCGTAAGGACCTCCGCATCCGGATCCTGGTCCGGGGAATCGTACAGGGAGTGGGGTTTCGTCCCTTTTTGCACCGGCTGGCCCAAAAGCTTGCGCTGACCGGCTGGGCCCGCAACACTTCCGGCGGCCTGGAGGCAGAGCTGGAGGGAAAGGAAGCGGATCTGGCTTCTTTTGTGGAAAGGGTTCGGACATTCCCGCCCCCCATGGCCGTGGTGGAAGAAGTTTCGGTACAGGGCCCCTGGCCCGCCGCAGGGTATCAGGGGTTCTCCATCCTGGAAAGCGCCCTTTCGGACGAAGCCACCCTCCTTTCCCCGGATATGGCCCCCTGCCCGGCCTGCCGGGCGGAACTGTTTTCCAAAAAGGACCGGCGCTACCGCTATCCCTTTCTCAACTGCACCGACTGCGGCCCCCGCTACAGCATCGTCCGCGCCCTGCCCTATGACCGGAAAAACACGGTGATGGACCGTTTCCCCATGTGTCCCGACTGTCTGGCGGAATACGGCGATATCCGCAGCCGTCGCTACCACGCCCAGCCGGACTGCTGCGGCCGCTGCGGCCCCAGGGCCTTTTTTCTCGATGCGCAGGGCAGGGAAATCCCCGGCGATCCCGTGGCGCTGTCCCAGCGCCTCCTGGCCTGCGGCGGCATCGTGGCAGTCAAGGGCACCGGCGGCATCCATCTGGCCTGCGACGCCCGCAGCGCTGCAGCGGTGGCCCGTCTGCGCCGGCGAAAAAACCGCCCGGCCCGGCCCCTGGCCCTGATGTGCAAAGACCTGGCTTTGGCAGAGGAAATCTGCCTGCTTTCCGAGCAGGAAAAGCGGCTTCTTTCTTCGCCCCGCGCCCCTATCCTGCTGGCCCGAAAGCGGCGGCCGCAGGATTTTTGCGACGTCAGTTTCAGCCCCCGGCTGGGAATTTTGCTTCCCTATACCCCGCTGCACCTGCTTTTGACGGATCAAAGCTTCGGCGGGCCCGATCTGCTGGTTATGACCAGCGCCAACGCCCCCGGCTGTCCCGTGCTTACGGACAACGAAACGGCGGTTTGCGTCCTTTCGGGAATCGCGGACGGCTTTTTGCTCCACGACCGTCCCATCCAAAACCGCTGCGACGATTCCCTCCTGATGGAAGTGGACGGGGAACCCTATTTTTTCCGGCGCAGCCGCGGCTATGCCCCCCAGCCCCTTTTGACAGACGGGGACGTATCGGGGATCTGCGCTTTCGGCGCCGAACAGAAGGCCTCCTTTGCCCTGGGCAGGCAAAACCACGTCTTTTTGTCCCCCCATATCGGGGACTTAAAAAACCTGGAAACCCTGGAACACTACGAAACGGCGCTGGAAACTTTTTGCCGCCTGTTCCGGATTTCCCCTTCCTACCTGGTCTGCGACCTGCACCCGGATTATTTTTCCACCGGCGCAGCCCGCAGCCTGGCCCAAAAGAAGGGGCTGCCGCTTTTGCAGGTCCAGCACCACTGGGCCCACATGGTTTCCTGTATGGCGGACAACCGGCTGGACGGTCCGGTGTTTGGCATCGTCTGGGACGGCGCCGGGCTGGGGGAGGACGGGACCGTCTGGGGCGCGGAATTTCTGGAAGGGGATTTTCATTCCTTCCGCCGTCTCGGCAGCATCCGGCCCGTCCGCCTGCCGGGCGGGGACCGGGCGACGCAGGAAATCGGACGGCTGGCCCTTTCCCTTCTTTGGGATGCAGGACTTCTTGTAGGGGAAGAAAAATCAGTCCCGCTGGATGCCTCCCGCTTCCGGGCCGTTTCCTCCCTGCTGGACGCAGGGCTGTCCTGTCCTTCTGCCAGCAGCATGGGCAGGCTGCTGGACGGCTTTTGCGCCCTCCTTCTTGGGACAGGCAGCGTTTCCTATGAAGGGGAGGGGCCCGCGCGCCTGGAGGCCGTGGCTGTCCCCAACCGGTTTCCCGGCCGGCACGCTGCCCTGCCGCCCTGCCCCTGGCCCCTTTCCTTCGAACAAACAGACGGGCTGCGGCGCTTCGATTTCCGTCCGCTGGTGCAGGCTGCGGTGTCGGAGCTTAAGGAAGGGCGCGATCCGGGGGAAATTGCCGGCCGCCTGCTGCTTTCCCTCTGCCATATGGCCCAAAACCAGTGTATCGCTTTAAATCCCGGGCGGCTGCCCGTAGTCCTGTCCGGAGGGGTCTTTCAGAACCGCTTTCTTTTGGACGGTGTCACCGCCCTTTTAACCGACGCCGGGTTCCGGGTATTCCGGCACAGGCGGACAGCCCCCAACGACGAAGGGATCTGCTTAGGCCAGCTGTCTATCGCTGCGGCCAATGCTGCAGCGTCAAACGAGAAAGGATGTAAACATGTGCCTTGCCATACCGATGAAAATTAAAAAAATTTCCCGCCCCACGGCCACTGCCGAGGCGGGCGGGCTGGACCAGGAGGTGCGGGTGGATCTGATCGAAGATCTTTCCCCCGGCGATTATGTTATCGTCCACGCCGGGTTCGCCATCCAGAAAATGACCCAAAAAGAGGCTTTGGAAAATCTTAAGCTGCTGGAGGAAATCAAAGATGCCCTGTGATTCGGCTTTCAAAAATCCAAAAGACGCGCAGCTGGTCCTGGAAAAAATCGCACAGCTTTCCGGACGCACCGGGCCGGTCCGCCTCATGGAAGTCTGCGGCACCCATACCATGTCCATTGCCAGGACCGGATTAAAGAGCCTGCTGCCTGCGCAAATCACCCTGCTTTCCGGCCCCGGCTGCCCTGTCTGCGTCACCCCCGCCGGCGCCATGGACGCCGTTTTTGCCCTGGCAAAGGATCCGCACATCCTGCTGGCCAGCTACGGCGACCTGCTTAGGATCCCCGGGACGCAGCGAAAAACCAGCCTGCTTTCCCAAAAGGCCAAAGGCGCCCGGGTGGAATCCGTCTATTCCCCCATGGATGCCCTGCGTCTGGCAAAAGCCCATCCGGAACTGGAAGTGGTCTTTCTGGGAGTGGGGTTTGAAACCACCGCCCCCGGCACCGCCGCCTGCATTTTGCAGGCCGCCTCCGAAAAACTGTCCAACTTTTCCGTCCTCTGCCTTCTTAAGCGCACCGAACCGGCCCTGCGTTCCCTCATCGAGGCTAAGGATTTTGGGGTCAGCGGGTTTCTATGCCCCGGCCATGTGGCTGCCGTCACCGGTTCCGACGCCTTCTCCTTCCTGCCAAAGGACTATGGCCTTCCTGCCGTGGTGGCCGGTTTTGACGCCGCGGACCTTCTGTATTCCGTGGCGGAACTGATGCGGATGCTGGCCGACGGCAGGCCGGGGCTGAAAAACGAATATGTCCGGGTCGTGCGCCCCGAAGGCAATCCTGCAGCCTTAAGCCTGACGGACCGGGTCTTTTCCCCCTGCGACGCCTTCTGGAGGGGGCTAGGCTGCGTTTCCAAAGGCGGGTTTGCCATCCGGGAAGAATTCGCCCTCTGGGACAGCGCCCGGAAATTCGGCTTCTCTTTTTCGGAAGGCGCAGAGCCCCCGGGCTGCTGCTGCGCCCAGGTCATCCGCGGCGTGGTCCCGCCCACGGACTGCCCCCTCTTTGGAAAGGCCTGTACGCCCCAGGATCCCATCGGGCCCTGCATGGTTTCTTCCGAAGGGGCCTGCGCGGCCGCATACCGGTACCGGCAGATTCCCCTGTAATCTTTTAGCGAGGGACCGTTTTTTAAAAAACAGAAAGGAGTTCCACCCAAATGGAAGATGTGATTACCCTGGACTATGGCAGCGGCGGGCAAAAGACCGCCGAACTGATCGATTCCCTCCTCGTGCCCGCCTTTTCCAACCCGGCCCTAAACGTCCTGGGGGACGGCGCCGTCCTGGAAGGAAACGGGCAGCTGGTTTTTTCCACGGACAGCTTCGTCGTCTCCCCCTGGAAGTTTCCCGGCGGAAACATCGGCCGTCTCTGCGTCTGCGGCACGGTCAATGATCTGTGCATGGCCGGAGGCCTGCCCAAATATCTGAGCCTCTCCCTGATTCTGGAAGAGGGCTTCCCCCTTTCCTGCCTGCAGGAAATCGTCGCTTCCATCTCCGAAGAAGCCGCCCGCACCGGCGTTATCGTGGCTACGGGAGATACGAAGGTGGTGGAAAAAGAAAAAGGGGACGGCATTTACATCAATACGGCAGGAATCGGGTTTCTGCGCGCCCCTTTTCTTGGGAAAGACCGGATCCGGGAAGGGGACCGGGTGCTGTTAAGCGGCAGCGCAGGCTGCCACGGCGCCGCCGTGATGATGGCCCGGGCAGGGCTGGTCCGTACGGATTCTGCAAAACCGGGAAACGCCCTGGTTTCCGACTGCGCGCCCCTGACAAAACTGTCTGCTGCGGCCTTAGCTTCCGGAACAATCCGCCTGATGCGGGATCCCACCCGGGGAGGCGTAGCCACCACCCTGAACGAATTTGTGGAAAACGGCCCTTTGTGCATTGAGCTTACCGAAGCGGCCATCCCGGTGGATCCTCCCGTTGCGGCCGCCTGCGACCTGCTGGGACTGGATCCTCTCTACTGTGCCTGCGAAGGAAGGATGCTGGCCGTGGTCGATTCTAAAGATACGGACCGTGTTTTAGACGCCCTGCGCAGCACGCCGGGCGGGGAACAGGCAGCGTGCATCGGCGTTGTGACCCGCAGCCGCCCCGGCTGCGTCTTAGTCACCACCCGTCTGGGCGGCAGAAGACTGCTTCCTAAGTTAAGCGGCCTGCAGCTTCCCCGCATCTGCTGACCCGTTCCTCTTTTGTATCCTCTGTGGCAAAGCGCCTTTGGTCCCATTCATATCCGGATTTTGCGCCGAATAGGATAATACATAACCATTTATCCAAAGGAGTACTGCGCATATATGGCTACAGGTTCTCTCACCATACAGGCCCGGACTGCGTACGACGCGCTGCCCCTGCCCGGCGTTTCCGTCAGGATTCTGGACGCGCAAAACCAGCTTCTTTACGATCTGACCACGGATGAAAGCGGCCGGACCGAAACCGTTTCCCTTCCCGCCCCCGAAAGGAGTCTTTCCCTTTGTCCCAACCCTGACAGCGCCCCCTATGCTTCCTATCGCGTCATTGCACAGGCCAGGGGGTTTCAGACCCTGTACATTTCCGGCGTCCACATCTTTGAAGGGGAGGCCGCCGTCCAGCCCGCCCCCCTGACACCCATGGGGGAACGCCAGCAGCTGCCCGGACGGACGGAAATCGTCATCGGGCCGCCTGCCATCCGGCAAAACGATCCCTGGAACCAGGAAGGCCCTGCGGCAGAGCCCTTTATCCTGCGCCAGGTGGTGATCCCCAATCCCATTACGGTCCATCTGGGCCGCCCGGCCTCCGCCGCCGCCAACGTGCAGGTTTCCTTTCCCGACTATGTGAAAAATGTGGCCAGCAGCGAAATCTATCCCACCTGGCCCGAAGCTTCCCTCACCGCCAACATCTACGCCATCATTACCTTCGCCCTAAACCGGGTGTTCACCGAATGGTACCGCAGCCAGGGATACCCTTTCGATATCACAGGCAGCACTTCCCACGACCAGTATTTTGTCTACGGCAGGACCGTTTACGATTCCATCAGCCGGATCGTGGATCGGATTTTTAACCAATACGTCCGCCGCAGGGGGCATACGGCGCCTTACTTTACTTCCTTCTGCAACGGCACCACCGTAACCTGCCGGGGACTGTCCCAGTGGGGGACGGTCACTCTGGCAAATCAGGGGCTGGATCCTTTGCAGATCCTTCGCTACTATTATCCGGACGATGTGGAAATCGCGCAAACCGACGCGATTACGGACGTCCTGGTTTCCTACCCGGGCACGGTCCTAAAATCCGGGAGTACCGGTCTGGACGTACAGACCATCCAGACCTATTTAAACCGGATCCGCAAAAACTATCCCGCCATCCCCGCCATTGCGGATCCGGAAGGCGTCTTCGGCGCCGGCACGCTGGCCGCCGTAAAAAAATTCCAGAGTATTTTCGGGCTGGCTGCAGACGGTCTGGTGGGCCCTGCCACCTGGAACAAAATTTCCTATCTTTATACCGCCGTTTCCCGGCTGGCCGACCTGGAAAGCGAAGGCAGCGCCCTGGGAATCGGGACCGTTCCCCCCTCCTCCCTTCTGCGGTTCGGTTCCAAAGGGCCCGACGTCCTTACCCTGCAGGCTATTTTAAACCTGATCGGCGAATTTTACCCTTCCGTTCCCGGGGTCACGCAAAACGGTTCCTTCGACAGCCTGACCCGGCAGGCCGTCGTCGCCTTCCAGCAGCAAATGCGCCTCAATCCGGACGGCATCGTGGGACCCGCCACCTGGAGTGCACTGTATGACACTTATCTGGGGATTCTGGGGAATATCCCTTCCGCCCCGGACTCCGGGACAATGGAATATACCGTCCGGCCCGGGGATACCCTCTGGCTTTTGGCGCAGCGTTTCAATACTACCGTGGACGCCATCAAAGCCTTAAACAATCTGACCTCGGACCTTCTCCATGTGGGCCAGAAACTCCTGATCCCCACGGAAGGGGGCGCAGCGTCCTTTTCCTATACGGTGCAGCCCGGGGATACCCTCTGGCTTCTGGCGCAGCGTTTCCACACCACTGTGGACGCCATCAAAACCCTAAACGGACTGACTTCCGACCTTTTGTCCATCGGGCAGGTGCTGCAGATTCCGGAACGTTAAAAAGACGCAGGCAGACCGAAGGGGCTTTCGCTCCCCTCCGGCTGCCTTTTTCCTTTTCTTTTTCATGGTATCCCATATTGTACTTTTTACAGAAATCAGTTACACTTTTTTATAGAAGAATACACAGGAGGGCTATGCCAATGAAACAGGATATGATCGTTATTTTGGATCTGGGAAGCACGCAGAATACCGTACTTGCCAGAGAAATCAGGGATCTTGGAGTTTACAGCGAAATCTATCCCCATGATATCACCCCGCAGGCGCTCAAAGCGCTCCCCAACGTACGGGGCGTCATCCTTTTCGGAGGGGAAAACCGGGTTGTGGACGGACAGGAAATCGATGTGGATCCGGCCCTTTATGATACCGGCCTGCCGTTTATGGCCATCGACCACGCGCCCGCAAAATGCGGTCTGACCTATCCTTGCTGGGAACAGGCGCAGCCCCATATCCGCGACTTCGTGTTTGAAACCTGCTCTGCCCAGGCCAACTGGAACATGAAAAACTTCATCGACGACCAGGTGGAAGCCATCCGCACCCAGGTCGGGGACAGTAAGGTTCTCCTGGCCCTCTCCGGCGGCGTGGACAGTTCCGTAGTGGCCGCCCTTTTGATTAAGGCCATCGGCAAGCAGCTGGTCTGCGTCCACGTCAATCACGGGCTGATGCGCAAGGGCGAGTCCGAAAGCGTCATCGAAGTGTTTCAAAACCAGATGGACGCCAACCTGATCTATGTGGACGCCACGGACCGGTATCTGGACAAGCTGGACAGCGTGTCGGATCCGGAACAGAAGCGCAAAATCATCGGTGCGGAATTCATCCGCATTTTTGAAGAAGAGGCCCGCAAACTGGACGGCATCGATTACCTGGCACAGGGCACCATTTATCCCGACATCATCGAAAGCGGGACCAAGACCGCCAAAATGGTCAAATCCCATCACAATGTGGGCGGGCTTCCCGAGGATTTAAAGTTCCGGCTGGTGGAGCCTTTAAAGCAGCTGTTTAAGGATGAGGTTCGCCAGTGCGGCCTGCAGCTGGGCCTTCCCGAAAGCATGGTATACCGCCAGCCTTTCCCCGGCCCCGGCCTGGGCGTCCGCTGTCTGGGCGCCATCACCCGGGAACGTCTGGAAGCGGTACGGGAATCCGACGCCATCCTCCGGGAAGAATTTGAAAAAGCCGGCCTGAATAAAAAGGTGTGGCAGTATTTCACCGTGGTTCCGGATTTCAAGTCCGTGGGCGTGCGCGACAATGCCCGCTGCTTCGATTATCCCGTCATCATCCGCGCGGTCAATACCGTGGACGCCATGACCGCCACCATCGAGCGGCTGGACTGGGACGTCCTGGAACGCATCACCTCCCGGATCATGAAGGAAGTCAAAAACGTCAACCGGGTCTGCTATGACATCAGCCCGAAGCCTACGGCGACGATTGA
>CALWGP010000040.1 GCA_944380095.1 uncultured Lachnospiraceae bacterium
CTGCCGTTGACCCTTCTGAAATACAGCTTATCGCCCACCGGCTTTGCCCCGGACAGCGCTTCCAGCGCCGCCTGATAGCAGGACTCGTCCGCGCTGCTTCTGTCTAACGCCCTCTGGAGACTGCCGTTTCTTACCGGGGAAAACTGTCCCTTGGCATAGATGACTTCCCGGATGGTGTCCGGCTGTTTGTCGCTGGCCACGCGGTTCATAACCACGCTGCCCACGGCAACCTTCCCGATATAAGGCTCGCATCCCGCTTCGCAGTAAATGATGTTGGCCAGCAGGTACAGATCCTCCTCTGTCACGCCGGCAGCCGCCAGGACCGCCTGTTTCTTCGCTTCCTTAGCTGCCTCTGCCTCCAGCGCCTGCTGCATAGCCTGCGCTTCCCTGGCCGCCTGTTCCTGACGGGCAATCTCTGCCTGGCGGGCCGCCTCCTCGGCTGCCTCCCGGATCCGCTGCTGCTCCTGCAAAACCGCCTGTGCCGCTGCCAGGTCTTCCTGCGGCAGCTCCGTTTCCTGCACGGCTTCTTCCGCCTGCGTCTCCTGTGTTTCTTCGGTCTGTTCTTCCTGTGCCTGTTCTTCTGTCTGTTCTTCCTGTGTCTGTTCTTCTGTATTCTGCGCTTCTTCTGCCAGTTGTTCGATTACTTCCTCATTGGCTTCCACCGCCTCCTCATTGGAAATATCTTTTTCAATGAGGTTATCGTCGGGGACCCAGCCGATGATCTCTCCGGCCTGGATCCGGACCCAGCCGTCATTCTGTTCCAGAATGGCCACATGGCCCTCGTCCATTACCTGGCCCACCACTTCGGAAGAGCTGTCCGCCTCCGCGTGAATGTCCAGCAGCTCTGCCGCATCGATCTGTCCGATCCCGCTCGCCATAGCGGTTGTCGCATATGCTGCGCTCATAATTGCCGTAACTGCGGCAAAGCCTGCAGCACATCGGAACAACTTTCTGCCTTTCGCGTTCATATTTCCCTCCATGTTCAATCCGTCCTCCCCGCCCGCAGGGCTGTGGGGCTGCATTCAGGATGACAGGAACCCAGTCCTGCATCCGCTCCGAAATCCTTTTTCTGTTTCGAAGCTGTTTCAATTATTACAAAGTTGTTACAATTGTTACGCTGTGTATCATAGCAACATCCCTGCGGTTTGTCAAGCGAAAGCCAAAAATAGCGCATTTTCAGTACTTTTCAACGTATTTTCTGTTACAGAATCAGAAATATAGATGTAATATTTACGAAATGATCCTTTTTATTCCCGCAATTTTGACAAAATTACCGGAAGTTTTCTGAAAAAAAGCACCGGGAACACTTCCGCTGATGCGTGTGTCCCCGGCACTTTTTTCCGTCCGGTCCTTATAAAACTGTCCGATCTTGTTATTTACAGCTCCCTGGATTTTTGGATGCAGGCGATCACCGCATCCATCAGGGCGCCTCTGAAATTTTTCTCCTCCAAAACCCGTACCGCCTGGATGGTGGATCCGGCGGGCGAGCATACCATGTCTTTGAGTTCTCCCGGATGTTTTCCCGTTTCCAGAAGCAGCTTCGCGCTTCCCAGGACAGCCTGGGCCGCCATCTCATAGGCCTGTTTCCGGGGCATCCCTTCGGCCACCGCGCCGTCCGCCATGGCTTCCATCATCATAAAGACCCATGCCGGCGCGCAGCCGCTGACGCCGGGGACCACATCCATAAGCCGCTCCGGCACTTCAAAAGCCTTCCCGAAACTTTCCAGCACGGCCAGCACTTCCTGCTTCTGCCTTTCCGTGACCCGGGAAGAAAAACATACGGCCGTGCATCCTTCCGAAACCAGGGCCGGCGTATTGGGCATGGCCCTGACAAAGGCCAGGTCGCAGGAAAACCGTTCCTTAAGCCAGGACAGGCTCTTGCCCGGCGCTATGCTGACCACGGTCTTTTCCCCAAGGTCTAAGTCCCGGATCTGCCCGATTACCTCTTCAAAAAACTGGGGCTTGACCGCCAGGAACAAAAGGTCGGACCTGCGGGCCGTTTCCCGGTTGTCCCCGGTGGTGCATATCCCGTAGGTTTCCCGCATCCGTTTTTCGGTTTCAGCCGTTTTGGCCGATCCGAAAATCTCTTCCGGGGCAGCCAGCCCCCGGTTTAAAATGCCGCCGATCATGGCCTGCGCCATGTTGCCCAGCCCGATAAATCCGATCTTCACACTTCTCTCCTTTGCCGCTGTGCTTCATACAGTAAAATGGCGGAAGCGATTCCCGCGTTTAAGGACTCCACCTTTCCCTCCATAGGGATCTTTATGTAGGAGTCCGACAGACGGGCCGTCTCTTGGCGCAGACCGTTTCCTTCATTTCCGATCAGAAACGCGGTCCCCTTGCGGTAATCCGGCTGCGTATGCCACTGCCGGCCGTCCAGATGGGCCGCATATACCCGGATCCCGGCCTTTTGGACAAGTCCGACGGCTCCCGCCAGGTCGTCCGTATAGAAAAAGGGCACCCGGTAAATGCTTCCCATGGTGGAGCGGATGGTTTTGGGGTTATAAATATCCACCGTATCCCGGCTCATAATCACCCCGTCGATCCCGGCCCCTTCCCCGGTGCGAAGCATGGTGCCCAGATTGCCCGGATCCTGGATATTCTCCAGAAGGAGCAAAAGGGGGGCGGCAGAGGAAAGCAATTCTTCTATATTATAATGGAACTGCTCCACCACGCACAAAATCCCCTGGGGCGTGCAGGTGTCGGAAATCCTGGAAAACAAAGAATCCGCCACCACCTCGCAGCCCGTCTGCAGAAGTTTCTCCCGGCAGGGACCATCCGGCGCAAAGGACTCCGCGATGTAAACTTCCCGGATCTTTTCCGCAGGGGCCTCCAGGAACATCTTCACCCCCTCCGCCAGAAAGACATCTTCTTCCCGCCGGGCCTTTGCCTTCTGGTTCAGCCGGATCAGCTTTTTGAGCCGGCTGTTGGACGCTGCCGTAATCATATTGCCAGCATTCTGCTGACCTCGTACTCGTACTCCGAGATGCTCTTCTGCATTGCCAGCGCTTCTTCGATGTCGTAATCCACAAATTCCCCGTGCCGGTAAGCGATCACACGGTTGGTGCTGCCCGCGCACAGGATGTCCGCCGCATATGCGCCCATAATGGAGGCGTAATAGCGATCCTTACAGGTAGGGCTGCCGCCGCGCTGCATGTAGCCCAGGATGGTCGCCCTGGTCTCAATGCCAGTCGCCGCCTCAATGCGCTTCGCCATGGAAGTGGAATGGCCGATACCTTCCGCGTTGATGATCAGATGGTGGGTCTTGCCCTTCTTCCTGTTGCGGATAATGTTATTGATAATCGTCTGTTCGTTAAAGTCGTATTTCTCCGGAAGGAGGATATCCTCCGCGCCGTTGGCCACGCCGCACCAGAGGGCAATAAAGCCGGCGTTGCGGCCCATAACCTCGATGATGCTGCATCTTTCATGGGAAGAGGAGGTATCGCGCACCTTATCGATTGCCTGCATGGCCGTATTCACGGCCGTATCAAAACCGATGGTATAGTCCGTACAGGAGATATCCAGGTCGATGGTGCCGGGAATCCCGATGGTATTGATCCCCTGTCTGGACAGCGCCTGCGCCCCGCGGTAGGAACCGTCCCCGCCGATTACCACCATGCCGTCGATCCCGTGCTTTTTGCAGATATCGGCGCCTTTCTGCTGCCCGGCCGCGGTTTTAAACTCCATGCACCGCGCCGTCCCCAGGATCGTACCGCCCTTCTGGATCGTATCGGACACGCTCCTGGCGTCCATATCCACGATCTCTTCGTTTAAGAGGCCCTGGTATCCTTTCTTGATTCCTTTTACTTTCACCCCATTGCTGATGGCTTTTCTGACCACTGCGCGAATCGCCGCGTTCATGCCCGGCGCATCGCCGCCGCTGGTCAGGATCCCGATTGTTTTAATGCCTTTTGCCATAATCTCCCTCCGAAAGCCTGTGATCCTCTCACAGCCGAAAAAACAAACTGCTACATGTTATTTATTTTAATCGATTTGAACCGGGTTTTCAACGTCTTTCCTTCTTTTCATCCCTTTTCTTACAGCAGTTTTACATTGTCCGTCCCCAGACGCCTTCCCAGCTCTTCCAACAGCTCCCTGTCCGCCGCCACGTTCCGGGCAGGCGGAAGCTGTTTCATGCAGCGGGGATTTTCCACGTAGATTACCACGCTGTCTTTGCCGTCGGAATCCGCCAGAAGGTCGTTCAGCGACGGCCATGCCTGTTCATACGCTGCCATGGTGGGAAATTTCAGCCACAGCTTTTTGGGAACTTCTTCGAAAGTCTGTACGGATTCGCAGATCAGTTTCCCGTCCCTGTCCTCTTCCGCCGAAACCCTGCCTTTTAGAAAGACCTTTCCTTCCTCCGTCAGCCTGCTGCCGTACTGCTCGTAGACTTTCGGGAATACGATGACTTCCACCGTCCCCACCAGGTCCTCCACCTGCAAAAAGGCCATCACTTTGTCGTTCTTTGTGTACTTGATCTTCTTTTCCGCGATCAGGCCGCCGATCACCGCCTTGGACCCGTCCCTGGCATGGATGGCGCCGGTCTCTTCGTCCAGGGCAAAATCCGCCGTGGTATTGGTGATGTTTTTGCGCCACAGTCCCTCGTACTCCTGCAGGGGGTGTCCGCTGATATAGATGCCCAGCACCTCTTTTTCAAAGTTTAAAAGGATCTCCTTGGGGTATTCCCCCACGTCCGGGAGCCGGATCTCATACTGTTTCCTGTCTTCTTCCCCGGCCAGGTCAAACAAGGACAGCTGTCCTGCCAGGTTATTTTTCCGGTCCTGCTGGGAACGGTCCATCAGCTGGACGAAAACGCTCATATACTGCCGTCTCGTCCCGCCCAGGCTGTCAAAGGCCCCCGCCTTGATGAAATTTTCCACGCTGCGCTTGTTTACCTCGGAATCCGACATCCGGGTAATGAAATCCCACAGGTTGGAAAAGGGGCCCCTGGCCTTTCGCTCCGCAAGGATGGCCTCCGCTACCGGATGGCCGATGCCTTTGATGGCGGTAAGGGCGTAGCGGATGGCGCGGCCGGATACGGAAAACCCGCTTTCCCCCTCATTGATATCCGGCGGCAGGATGGCAATGTCCATCTGGCGGCAGGTAAGGATGTATTCGGCCACCTTCCCGGGATTGTCGATCACCGAGGTCATCAGGGCAGCCATAAATTCCACCGGGTAGTAGTATTTCAGCCAGGCGGTCTGGTAGGAAACCACGGCGTAGCAGGCGGCATGGGACTTGTTGAAGGCGTACTTGGCAAAATCCATCATTTCCCCGTAAATCTGCAGTCCCACCTGTTCCGGGATGCCCCGGCTAACACAGCCCGGCACCCCTTCTTCCGGATTGCCGTAGACAAAATTGTTCCGCTCTTTTTCCATCACGGCCTGTTTTTTCTTGCTCATGGCCCTGCGCACCAGGTCGCTTCGTCCCATGGTATATCCGCCCAGGTCCCGGACGATCTGCATCACCTGCTCCTGATAGACAATACAGCCGTAGGTGGGTTCCAGGATGGGCTTTAACTGCGGGCAGGCATAGGTGATGGCGGTATGTTCGTTTTTGCCCCGGATGTATTTGGGGATAAAGTCCATGGGGCCCGGCCGGTACAGGGAAATCCCTGCGATAATATCTTCCAGGCTGCGGGGCTTTAACTCTTTCATAAAGTTTTTCATCCCAGCGCTTTCCAGCTGGAACACCCCGTCCGTTTTCCCGGTCCCCAGGGAATCCAGCACTTTTTTGTCGTCGTAGTCGATGGAATCGATGTCGATCTTTTTTCCCGTGTCCTTTTCGATCAAATCCAGCGCCTTTTTGATTACCGTCAGGGTACGCAGCCCCAAAAAGTCCATTTTCAGAAGGCCCAGTTCCTCCAGGGTGGTCATGGTAAACTGGGTGGTAACGGAACCGTCGGACCCCCGGGAAAGGGGGACGAAATTTTCCGCCGCTTCCGGACAGATTACCACCCCGGCCGCGTGCATGGAAGTATGGCGCGGCAGTCCCTCCAGCCTCCGGCTCATGTCGATGAGCTCATGCACCTGCACATTCTCTTCGTAAAGCCTGCGCAGCTCCGGGTTGACCTGCAGCGCCCGGTCGATGGTGATGTTTAACTCATTGGGGATCATCTTGGCGATGGAATCCACAAAGGCGTAGGGCAGGTCCATAACCCGGCCCACGTCCCGGATCACGCCGCGGGCGGCCAGCGTACCGAACGTCACAATCTGCACCACTTTTTCCGCCCCGTATTTTTTCCCCACATAGTCGATCACTTCCTGCCTGCGTTCGAAGCAGAAATCCACGTCAATATCCGGCATGGACACCCGCTCCGGGTTTAGGAACCGCTCAAACAGCAGGTTATAGCGGATGGGGTCGATGTTGGTAATATGCAGGCAGTAGGAAACAATGCTCCCTGCGGCGGACCCCCTGCCGGGTCCCACGGGAATATCGTTTTTGCGGGCATAGTTGATGAAGTCCCATACGATCAGGAAATAGTCCACATATCCCATCTTCCGGATGATGCCCAGTTCGTAGTCCAGCCGTTTTTTCAGCGTCCCGTCGTCGCCGGGATAGCGTTCTTTCAGTCCTGCGCTGCACAGTTCGTTCAGATAAGTCCAGGAGTCATAGCCGGAGGGCACTTCGAAATGGGGCAGTTTTGTCACGCCGAACTCAATGTCCACATGGCAGCGGTCCGCGATCCTCTGGGTATTTTCCACCGCCTCCCAGGCATAGGGGAAAATCCCCTTCATCTCTTCTTCGCTCTTGACATAGTACTGGCCGCCCTCATAGCGCATCCGGTCCTCGTCCGCCAGCTTTTTCCCCGTCTGGATGCACAGCAGGATATCATGGGGCCGGGCGTCCTGCTCGTAAGTATAGTGCACGTCGTTGGTGCACACCAGGCCGATATCCAGGTCCTTTGCCATCTGCAAAAGGGCTGCGTTCACCGTCTTTTGCTCCGCGATCCCGTGATCCTGCAGCTCCAGGAAATAGTTGTCCTTCCCGAAAATCTCCTGGTATTCCAGGGCGCACTTTCTGGCCTCGTCCAAAAGCCCCTTCTGGATGTAGCGGGGCACCTCCCCGGCCAGACAGGCGGAAAGGGCGATGATCCCTTCGTGATATTCCGAAAGCAGCGCTTTATCCACCCGGGGCCGGTAATAATATCCTTCCGTAAACCCCCTGCTGACAATTTTCATCAGGTTGGCATAACCGGTATTGTTTTCCGCCAGAAGCACCAGGTGGTAATACCGGTCCTCGCCCCCGGTCAGCTCCCGGTCGAACCTGGAGTTTGGCGCCACATAGACCTCGCAGCCGATCACCGGGTTGATCCCTTCCGCCTTTGCCGCACGGTAAAAATCAATAACGCCGTACATGACCCCATGATCCGTAATGGCGGCCGCCGTCATCCCCAGCTTCTTTACCTGTTTTACATATTCCTTGATTTTGTTGGAGCCGTCCAGCAGGCTGTATTCCGTATGGACGTGCAAATGCGCAAATGCCATGAAATTCCTCCGATTATCTGCCGCTGCCTTCGCCGCAGCCGGTCAGGACCAGACTCTGTTCCCTCTCCTCCAGGATCTGGTAAAAGGCCGCCCCGTTGTCCAGCACTGCGGTCACTTCCCAGACCCCGTTGTCATAACGGACGCAGTCTATGCGGTCGGGTTCCCACAAAAGAAGGCTGTCATAAACCGCCTGCCCGTTGTCAAATTCCAGAAGTTTTTCCGCATCCGCCGTGCGCAAAGGGTATTGGGCCGCCGTCCCTTCGGAATAGAAGTAATAGGAAGGGCGGTCCCCCTCCTGCAAATCCCATGCGGTCAGGTCCCCGTTGTGCGACACCTCGATCCGTCCGGCGCCTTCCAGAAGCTGCCGGGCCTGTCCTTCCCATACACAGTACAAAACGTCGCCTGCGCCGCCGATCCCATACCCTTCAAGCAGATACAGGGACGTTTTCCCCAGGCCGTACCGGGAAACATCCCGTATGGGCAGGGATTCTTTCAAAAGCGTCGCCCCGCTTTCCGTCACATACCAAAGGTCGCACACCGGCGCGCCGAAAGCGCCGTCGTATTCTCCCGCCGCCACAAAGGATTCCTGCGTACCGTCCCCGTCATAGTCCGCCGTATCCGCAAACACCACGCCGTCCGCAGGGTATTTTTCCGCCTGCCGCACCCGTTCTAAAGCCTCCAGCTCCCCGGGACGCAGAAAATCCGCCGCCAGGCCGATCCTGCGTTCCAAAAGTTCCGCCGGAAGGTCGTTTAAAGCAGCCAGTTCGTCCTCCGGATTTTGGGGATCGCAAAGCCAGTATCCTTCCCCGCTAAGCGACGGGCCAAGGGGCGTCAGCTTCCCGCCCTCAAGTTCCCGGACGGCATATCTGTATTCTGCCGTCACCTTTTCTTCCCCCGTCCGGGCGTCCGAAGCTTTCCCGATCCGGCGCTCCCGGTAGCCGACCCGGCTGTCGCCCACCGCAAAAAAGGTATAGGTATATTCCCCGTCCGGGCGGACGCTGTCGTAAAACAGGTCCCTCTGCGTTTGCAAAAATTCCTGCCCTTCGGTGTCCGAAGCCTCCGGCCGGATATAGGACAGATATTCCTCCGCCGTCAGCGCGCGGACCTGCTGGGGCACAAACCCCTTTTCTTTGTCGTAAGTATAGTATGCCGGCATCTGTCCAAAGCCTTCCGTCCATCCGCCGGTTGCAGGATCATAGGAAAAATACCGGGGCGTATACATGGCGCACAGCCCGTCCGCCGTCCGGGATACCGACGAAGCGTCTTCAAAGGAAACGCTGCACGCCCCGCCCGATACTTCATACAGGCCGGCATGCTGCACGCCGTCGTCCTGCGTATGGATCAAAAACCAGTTCCCGCCGTCCTCCTGTACGGTTTCAACCCGCAAAAAGGAAACGTCTTCCAGAAGCTGCCGGGCCCCCCGGCTTCCATAGTACCACAGATCCCCTTTTACCCTGCCGCGGGCAAGGTAGCCCTGGCTGTCAAACAGGATCAGGAAGCTGCCGTATTCCCCGTTGTCATAGCGGGCGCTGTTTTGAAGGCAAAGGGTCTTATCCCCGTAGGATTTCTGTTCCAGGACCGCCGAAAGGGCCGCCTGCTCCGTCCCGTTGAGCCGGTCCATCCCGGCCAGATGGCCCGCAAAAACGGCCCGGTCCTGCGCCCAGGCTTCCCGGATGCGTTCCGACGGCTGCCGCATCATCCCGGGCCAGTCCTGCATCCGGATTGCCTCATCCTCTACGGCTTCTTTGGATGCTCCCGCTTCCCCTTCCGAAACGGCGGCGGTTTCGTTTTCCAAAGCTGCGCTTTCTGCGGGCGCAGTCTCCCCTCCGCCTGCCTGCGCGCTGCTTTCCTGTGCAGCGTCCGCTATCTCTTCTTCCAAAGGCGTCTCTGCAGCGCCCCCTTCTTCCATGACCGGCGCTGCCTCGTTTCCGAAAGCTGCCTTTCCGGCCTGCTGCGCCCGGCTGGCATACTCCCGGATCTGTCCCGGCGCACACCCCGCCGCCAGGACCGCCGCTGCGGCAAGAATCCCTGCAACTGCCTTTTGTTTCCTCATCCGTCCTTCTCCTTAAAATGCAACCGAAAAAATGTTCTTGTCCTATTATAGAATAAAACGGAAAGAATCGCAACACGCGGGGAAGCCCCCTGCATTTTGCGCCCCGGCTGTCAAAGCCGGAAAGACGCTTTCCATGCAGGGGGCTTCCCCATGTGGTTTTATACCAGATATTTCTTCAGTTCTTCCGCCTTATCCAGCTTCTCCCAGGGAAGGTCCAGATCATGGCGTCCGAAATGGCCGTACGCAGCGGTCTGTTTGTAGATCGGGCGGCGCAGGTCCAGCATCCGGATGATGCCCGCGGGACGCAGGTCAAAGTTTTCCCGGATCACATCCACCAGCTTTTCGTCGGACAGTTTCCCCGTGCCGAAAGTATCCGCCATAATGGAAGTGGGGCGGGCCACGCCGATGGCATAGGACAGCTGGATTTCACATTTGTCCGCCAGGCCTGCCGCAACGATGTTCTTGGCCACGTAACGTGCGGCGTAAGCGGCGGAACGGTCCACCTTGGTGCAGTCTTTGCCGGAGAAAGCGCCGCCGCCGTGACGGGCGTAGCCGCCGTAGGTGTCCACAATAATCTTGCGGCCGGTAAGTCCCGCATCCCCGTGCGGTCCCCCGATCACGAAACGGCCGGTGGGGTTAATGAAGAATTTCGTATTTTCATCGATCAGCCCGGCAGGCAGGACCGGATCGAACACGTACTTTTTGATGTCCGCATGGATCTGCTCCTGGGTCACATCCGGGTCGTGCTGGGTGGAAAGAACCACAGCCTCCAGACGCACCGGACTGTCGTTTTCATCGTATTCCACGGAAACCTGGCTCTTGCCGTCGGGACGCAGATAAGGCAGCGTGCCGTTTTTGCGCACCTCCGTCAGCCGGCGTGCCAGCTTGTGGGCAAGGGAAATGGGATAAGGCATGTATTCTTCGGTCTCGTTGGTGGCAAAACCGAACATCATCCCCTGGTCGCCCGCGCCGATGGCCTCAATCTCCTCGTCGGACATTTTGTTTTCCTTCGCCTCCAGCGCCTTGTCCACGCCCATGGCGATATCGGAAGACTGCTCGTCGATGGAAACCATCACCGCACAGGTATTGCCGTCAAAGCCGTATTCCGACTTGTCATAACCGATTTCCTTGACCGTATCCCGCACAATTTTGGGGATGTCCACATAAGCGTTGGTGGTAATCTCGCCGGTTACCAGCACAAAGCCGGTGCAGCTGGCCGTTTCGCAGGCCACGCGGCTCATGGGGTCCTTTTCCATCAGCGCGTCCAGGATCGCGTCCGAAATGGCGTCGCACATTTTATCCGGATGTCCCTCTGTTACGGATTCGGATGTAAATAATCTTTTTTCCATTGCTCCTCCTTCATGGAATGGCATACAAAAAGGTCCGCATAAGCGGACCTGACATTTTGATAATCAAATCCTCTTATTGTTCGATTGCTCGCTCAGGGAGGCACCTTCCGTCGCAGACGGGGTTGCCGTGGCTTCACAGATCCTATGTATCTCCACCACTCTGAATAAGAGAACAACAATATTGAATTTTCTTATCTGTTACCCAACTAACATATAACAGTTCTTCCGGTTTGTCAACAGGGAAAATCCCCTTTTTGCCTCACCCGATTTTGAGCCGGAACTTCTGCAGTTCCCGGTCCGTCTCCACCTTTTCAATCTGGGCGCCCAGTTTCTGCAGCTTCAGATGGAAGTCCTCATATCCCCGCTCAATGTAGCGGATATCGTCCACCACGGACATGCCTTCCGCTGCCAGGGCTGCGATAACCAAAGCGGCCCCCGCGCGAAGATCCGGGGCATTGATGCTGGCCCCGGTATAACGGGAAACCCCTTCGATAATGGCGGTCGTCCCTTCTACCTTGATATTGGCCCCCATGCGGATGAGTTCTTCCACATAGCGGAAACGGTTTTCAAAAATGCTCTCCGTAACGATGCTGGTCCCTTTGGAAAGTCCCAGGGCCACCACGATCTGGGGCTGCATATCCGTAGGAAAGCCGGGATAAGGCAGCGTCTTGACATGGGTATGCTTTAACGGTTTGGAAGCCACCACGCGCACCGCGTCGTCAAATTCGCTGACTTCGCATCCGATCTCCGTCAGTTTGGCGCTGATGGACTCCAGATGCTTGGGGATCACGTTTTTCACCGTAATGTCTCCCCGGGTGGCCGCAGCGGCGAACATAAAGGTCCCCGCTTCGATCTGGTCCGGGATAATGGCGTATTCGGTCCTATGCAGGCGCTCCACGCCCCGGATACGGATCACATCCGTACCGGCCCCCTTGACATTGGCCCCCATGCTGTTTAAGAAGTTGGCAAGGTCCACCACATGGGGCTCTTTTGCCGCGTTTTCGATGGTCGTCCGGCCTTCCGCCAGCACGGCGGCCATCATAATGTTAATGGTCGCCCCTACGCTGACCACGTCCAGATAGATGTGGGCGCCCGTCAGTCTAGGAGCCTCTGCCGTAATCATGCCGTGGGCGATGGAAACGGACGCCCCCAGGGCCTTAAATCCTTTGATATGCTGGTCGATGGCCCTGCAGCCGATATCGCAGCCGCCGGGCAGCACTACCGTCGCCTTTTTATACTTTCCCAAAAGCGCGCCCAAAAAATAATAGGACGCCCTGATTTTTTTCACGGAATCCCCGTCTACGGTCAGATCGTGGATCAGGGAAGCGTTGATTTTCACCGAATGCCGGTCCATCCGCTCCACATGGGCGCCGATGCCCGCCATTGCCTTCAGCAGGATGTTGGTATCCCTCACATCCGGCATATTTTCTATCAAAACGGTCTCATCCGTCATCAGGGAGGCGGCCAGGATCGGGAGGGCTGCGTTTTTGGCCCCTCCGATCTCCACTTCTCCCACCAATGGATTGCCGCCGTTAATTGCGTATTGTTCCATATCTACTCCTGCTCTATGTAGGAAAGCCCGCCCGCGCGGGAAATCGAATCCGTTACACCATTCATTCTCTTCACTTTGCAAAATTTTATACATTTTGCCCGGCAGGACTGCCGTCTTAAGGGTTATAGCACATTCTCCCTGTTTTGTAAATAGAAAAATGACCTACTGCAGGTAGTCGAAAGGATTGACGGAGGCCCCGTTGATCCGCAGTTCAAAATGCAGATGGGGGCCGGTACTGCGTCCGGTATTGCCGCTGAGGGCTATTTTTTCTCCCTGCTCCACTCTTTCGCCCACGGAAACCAGCACACGGCTCAGATGGCCGTAGCGCGTCTCCCTTCCGCCTTCATGCTGAATATAAACCACATAGCCGTATCCGCTCGCCCAGCCGGCCCTGGTCACGGTGCCGCCGCTGGAAGCCATAACCGCCGTACCGGTAGGGGTCGCCCAGTCCACGCCCTGGTGGTTGGTGGAAGCCCCTTTGGTGGGCGCGCTGCGTCTGCCGTAGTTGGAAGACAGGCGGCCGCCGGAAATGGGTTTGATAAAGGTGGGCGGCACTTTCGTGCCCCGCTCAATGACCATGGGCACCGCTTCGTAAACCACTTCTTCCTTTACCACTTCCTCGGACAGCTCGGTGTCGTTGCGGTACGTCACCACCGCGGCCGCTTTCCGAAAGCCTGCGGAAGGCTGCTGGCGCACTTCCGACTTCGTGGTATACCAGCTGTCGTTATCGATATATTCCACCGGCGCGTCGTAGCTGTCTTCCGTATAAACCCGCTCCTGATGGATCACCGACAGTTCCGGCTCCGGCACCGTGATAATCAGTTCGTCCCCGGTGCGGATGGTGGAATTTTCATCTTCCAGGGAAGGGTTGATGGCGATCAGGTCGTCCATGGGAAGGCCGTTGTCCTCCGCGATCTGGGACAGGGTATCCCCGGCCTGCACCTCGTAAATCTGCTCTTTTTGCTGGTCCGCCGTCACCTGTGCAACCGCCTCTTCCAGCGTGGAAATCTCGTTTTCCGGCAGATAGGCGTCCACGATTTCCACCGTATCCCCGAATTCGATCCCCACCAGCCCGTAATCCAGGTTCCCGAAATCCCGCATGGAAACATCCGGCTCCACTTCCTCAAACAGTTCGTCAAAGAAAGATTCCACCCCCGCGCCTTCCCCGGCTGTACGCAGGGTCTTCTCCCCTTCGTCCTTTCTGACAATGGACGTGGTAAGCACGTTTAACTCCCGGTCCGGATCCACTACCAGCTCCACTTCGTATTCGTCCCGGGTATCGTACTGTTTCAGCACCGTCTCCAGAAGGTCCAAAACATCCTGGCTGCTGCCCAGATTCACCGTATATTCATTAATTTTAATGGTATAAGCGTGCTTAAGCGTCTCCTGCACGCTGTCTTGCATAATGGAAAGAACCGCCTCCGCCAGCTGCTGTCTGGTGTCCACCTGGCCAAAGAGCACTTCCTTACCCTCGGCCGTTACTTCCGCAGGGATGTAAACCAGTTCCCCGTCGTCCGAAGCCAGCTGCCTGCGGGCATCCGCAACGAGCCCGTCCATCAGGTCCAAATCGGCGCAGCTGCCCACGGGCTGTCCGTTCAAACTGACCGCAAACCAGTTTTCCCCCTCGCTTTTCAATCCCGAAAAGACCGGCGCAAAAAACAGTGCCGCGAAAAAAATGGCACAGGTGGTAAACAGATAGGTCACTTTGATGGTTTTCCGATACTTTGTATATGTCTTCATTTCTTCCTGCCGCTTTTCTTCTTTGCTTTCGCTACGCTGTAGCCAAACCTGCCAATGGCCTTCCCAAGCTCATGATACATGCCGTGGGAATAGACGATGGGCTCCGCCCAATCCAGGTGGAACCGGTTTTCCCCGTCCAGATAGTGCTCGTCTACGCTCACGGAAACCACCTCGGCCACATACATGGTATGGCTTCCCAGGGGCAGGGCCTGCTTCACCCTGCATTCCAGGCAGACCGGGCTTTCCGCAATCAGGGGCGCCTTTATCCTGGACGCTGTCAGGGGGGTAAGTCCTGCCGCCTGGAATTTATCCAGGTCCCGGCCGCTTCTGACCCCGCAGAAATCCGTGGCCCGGGCAAGCTTGCGGGTGGTCAGGTTGATGGCAAATTCCCCGGTTTCCTCAATGCAGTGCCAGGAATAGCGCTGGGGACGCACGGAAATAGAGACCATGGGCGGGTCGCTGCACACCGTGCCCGCCCAGGCCACGGTGAACACATTGGGCTTTCCTTCCCGGTCCGCAACGGTGACCAAAACGGCGGGCAAAGGATAGAG
The DNA here is from genome assembly GCA_944380095.1 of uncultured Lachnospiraceae bacterium. GTDB lineage: Bacteria > Bacillota > Clostridia > Lachnospirales > Lachnospiraceae > Gallintestinimicrobium. The sequence continues at coordinate 14,733 of CALWGP010000040.1, forward strand.
CATATTGCCCGGCCGCCACTGTGAGCGGCCCATCTAAAAGACCCCCGCAATCTGGCAGACAAGGAGGGCAATATTGGCCACCGCCGCCAGAAGGGTCACAATCAGCAAAGGGCGAAGCCCCCTGTTCTGCCTGCGCAGCGTCTCGTTCTGGGACGCCAGCTCGTCTTTCTGGGCCGCCATGGCGTCGATCTGCTTTTTCACCTCATCCACCACCACGGCCTGCACATTCCGGTAAACCTTGACGTTTTCCCTGTGGGTAAAATCATCCGACTGCTTTAACAGCTCTTTCATGGATTCCATATGTTCCAGGATCGCTCCCTCAATCTTCTCCACCGCAGCGGCGGTTTCCAGATTTTTTTCCCGCGCTGCCTCAATCTGGGAAAGGGCCGCTTCCGTGCCGCCCTTCAGCCGGGTCAGACACTCCTGCGCCGTGCGGTTTAGGTTCTCTTCCCCTGCGTCCGCCATCCGGCTTAAATTGCTGCTCCCGGTTTCGATAATCCGCCGCAGGCCCCCGGCGCTCTCCGCCGTCACTTTCTGGATCCCGTCCAGGCTCTGCTCCGCCAGTTTCTGCATCCCGGCCGCGCTTTTGTCCGTATAACGCTGGATCGCGTCCAGCGTCTCCACGTTTTTGAGCGTCACCTGCCGCATCTCCCGCAGATATCCCTCATATTCCACCAGGGAATCCCTGAGTTTTTTTGTTTCCAGATCATCCATTCTCATCCCTCGTACCCCGACTCTTTCTTCCGTCTTGTTCCAACAGATTCTCTCTATTTTAACATTATTGAAAGCCGCTTACAAGCCCGTCCCTTCCTGCAATATACGTTTTCCATTGTATAGTTTGCACTATTTTTTCGTATATCTATTCTGTGTTTTGTATGAATTAACCATATGTTAATATGGAGTTCATCATTTGTTCACAATTGGCTGGTATAGTTTTCTTATCAAAAGAAATCATATGTAGTGCATATGCACTGCATATACAGATAATTTTTTCATAATAGCCCAGGGGCCGCAAGGCTCCTGGGCACTCCTCATTTTACGGGCCATTTTCCCAAAACTGTCCTCAGGAAAAAAGCGCTCCCAGAAGCGGCGACAAAACAATCATAATCACGGAAAAGCACAAAGAAGAAACGGACATCAGGGTGGAACGCTGTCCGGAAGGGACCATCCCGTTAAGGAGGACGTCCGTGCGCACTTCCAGGAAATCATCCAAAACAGCGGCAAAAAATCCGGCAAAAATCATGGCCGGCACCCATCCCGTCAGGGAAACGCACAGGCAAAAGCCGACCCCGGCTGCGCAGAGTCCAAAGGCCTTTTTGTAAGACAGGTCCCCGGCTTTTACCACAAGCGCCGCGCCTGCGGCCCCTCCCATCCCCATGAAAAACAGGACCGGCCCCAGGGCAGGTTCGGGAAGTCCCTGCTGCGGCAGCCTGGCCTGTAAAAAAAAGAGCATCAAAGTGGCCACGGCCCCCACCCCTGCGTTTTGGAAAATCGTCTGCACCGCTTTTTTGTTTTCCTTTAAAAAGAGCATGCTTTCTTTCAGGCACGAGAATACCCGGGCCGCAGCGGAGGGCTGTCCTTTTTTCCCGGAACGGTCCTTTGTCTGTTCCCGTCCGGGAACTTCCTTTAAAAGCAGGGCGATCCCGACTCCTGCAATCCCCAGGACAACGTCCGCCAGATAAGCTTTCCGATATCCCAAAAACAGGGCCAGCCCCGCGCAAAGGGTGGCCAAGGCGCCGCCGATGCGCCAGATGACCGTATCCACCGCGCAGTAGCGGTCATATTCCCTTTCTTTTCCCACTTCTTTGAGACTCTCATAGGCCAGTGCTTCCCGTGATCCGGAATCAAAATTATAGCCCAGGGCGGAAAAAACCATGGCAGGCAGGACGCCGGCCATGGAGTCCGAAACGATCATCAAAAAGGCGGAAAGGACGGTCATGCAGCGTCCCATCGCCATGGCCCGTTTCCTTCCGAAGGAATCCGCAATCACCCCGGAAGGAATCTCAAACAGCAGGCTGGTAATATGAAAAACGCTTTCCGCCAGGCCGATTTGTACGAGGGAAAAACCCCTGGCAGATAAAAGCGCCACCCAGGACGCCCCTGCCAGCTGGAAAGACATGCAGGCGGTATGCAGATATAATTTTCGGATCTGGCTTTTGATTTTAAGCATAAAAAAACTTCCCGTTTTGCTTCCGGCGCCAAGGTTAGGGCCGGCAGACCGTCCCTCATCGACGGTCCGTCGGCCCCGGCAAAAAACCTCATTCCCCTTTTTCGGCGCTCAGTGCCTTGATTTCTTCGTTCAGATGCTGCATCCGGCTGTCTAAGTCGGACACCATGCGGGAACATTCCACCAGTTCCTCTTTTACATGGGCCGGTGCGTTCCCTTCAAATTTATAATTGATCTTGTGCTCCAGGCTCGCCCAGAAATCCATGGCTACGGTCCGGATCTGGATCTCCACTTTCACGTCCACCGTGCGGTCGGACAAAAAAACCGGCACCGTCACCAGCATGTGATAGCTCTTATATCCGCTGGGTTTTGGCACGCGGATGTAATCTTTCACCGCGATCACATGGATATCGCTCTGCAGCCGGATCATCTCCGCAATCCTGTAGATGTCCGAAGTAAAGGAACAGATGATCCGCACCCCGGCAATATCATTGACATATTTCACCATGTTTTCAATGGTGGACTCGTATCCGTGACGTTTGAGTTTCTTGACAATGCTTTCGGATGTCTTGATCCGGGATTTGATGTGCTCGATAGGGTTATACTGATGCACATGCTGGAACTCGTCGTTGAGAATCTCCAGCCGGGTGTTGATCTGCTTGAGCGCAGCGTTGTAGACGAGAGTGACCTCCTGCCATGTTTCGATCTGGTTCTCTGCATCCAAAAGAATTTCCATATAACTTGCCTCGCTTTTCTTAATAAATTGATTATACCATACGGCAGGGGCAAATGCATAAATTTCACAAAAAGTTAATAAACATCCACCCCCGTGCGGCCCCTTCCCCTGCAAAAAGGCCGCCGCAAAAATATATATATTCCCCTGCCCGCCGTCCTATTCCTCTTTTGGAACAGGTTAGCCGTAAGACCGGCTTCCTGTTTTCTGTCTTTTCTGCTATAATCGGTTACAAATCGACTCCGGTTAAATAAATGGAAGGGGGATTTCCTATGTTCCGTCTGTGGGCCAAAGTTTTTCGCGACAACCGGCTGATGCAGGACACTGTTATCTGCGACGGTTCCAACGATACCCGGACGCATAAAATATTCAGCGCCCTGCATGAAGTGTGTCTTTCCTTTGACTTAAGCGAACCGATCTGGCTGGAAAACAATATCCAGGAGTTCAAGCGGCACGCCAAAACGCGTTTCCGGCAGGATTCCTTTATCGAAAGCATTGAGTTTGATTTTCTGGAAATCCAGGTCATTGAAGAAGATTAAAAAAGACTTGACGGAGCGCATAACACGGTGTAGTATCATCATATACTAGATGTAGTTTTAAAAACTATGTAAGAAAGGTGTGGTGCTACATGACAATTGTTATCCGAGAACCCGGCAGCGCAATTACCCATTTCATCGCCATGGTGATGGCCCTCGTAGCAGCTGCCCCGCTTCTGATAAAGGCCGGCCTGACTTCCGGCCAAAGCAGTCTCTGGGCCATGGCCGTATTTATGGCCAGCATGGTTTTGCTGTACGCAGCCAGCGCGACGTATCATTCCGTCAATGTACCGGCGAAGATTCTGAAAGTATTCCGCAAGGTGGATCACATGATGATTTTCGTCCTCATCGCCGGCACCTATACCCCGGTCTGCCTGATTCCCTTAAGGGGGCCGCAGGGATACGCCCTGCTTGCCGTGGTCTGGGGAATCGCCCTGGCCGGCATCCTGGTCAAGGCGGTCTGGATCACCTGCCCGAAATGGTTTTCTTCCGTTCTCTACATTTCCATGGGCTGGGCCTGCCTGTCCGTTTTCAGCCAGCTGGTAACCGTCCTTTCCCGGCCTGCCTTTCTCTGGCTTTTGGCCGGAGGCGTCCTGTATACCCTGGGCGGGATCCTGTACGCTTTAAAGCTGCCCCTTTTCAACGCCCGGCACAAATACTTCGGGTCCCATGAGATCTTCCACCTGTTCGTCATGGCGGGAAGCATCTGTCACTTCATTTTTATGTTTCAGTATGTGGTTTAAAGGAGCTAATACAATGGCTAACACGACAAATTTCAGCGTCCGTATGGACAGCGACATCAAAAAGCAGTGCGAAACGCTTTACAACGAATTAGGCGTGAACCTTACCACAGCAATCAATGTCTTTCTGCGTCAGTCGCTCCGCGCCGGCGGCTTTCCCTTTGAAGTCAGGCTGGAACAGCCCAACAAAGAAACCATTGCCGCCATGTTGGAAGCGGAACGGATTGCGCGAGATCCCAGCGTGAAGCACTACTCCGATGTGGAAGAAGCCCTCCGGGAGCTGAAAGATTGAAAAATGTGCCCCATGGAGGAAAAGATGAAAATGCTCTAAGTGACTGCTTCACTAGCCATGGCAAAAAACCATGATTAAAAAGTCACTTAGAGCATATATCT
>CALWGP010000041.1 GCA_944380095.1 uncultured Lachnospiraceae bacterium
GTCATGGCTTTACCTTTGTTCAATCGCTCTTGCGGGGCAGATTTCATAGCAGTTCCCGCAATGCAGGCAGTGTTTTTGCCGGATCACGACGGGATTTGCCGAAATGTCAATGCACTTCTGCGGGCATTTGGAATAGCACAGCTTGCAGCCGATACATTTGTCCGTTACAAAGTACCCTGTTTCCCTTGCCTGCGCCCCGCCAAAAGAAAAGCCGGCGCGTTCGATCGGCTGCTTGGAAAGGTCAAACCATTCCCCCGTCCCCTCGTAAATTTTGAATACGGTGAGGGCACTGCGGGAGCGCACATCGGGATAAATCTTCTCCATATAGGGATTTTTGCGGAACAGGGCAGGCAAGTTGCCCGGCCCGATCTCTTTCGCCTTGCCCTGTACCGATACCGCCACGCAGGACAGGGTGTCTTCCCCTTTCATGGCGGTAAAAGCGATGTTCTCATTGGCTTTCAGTCGGTCATAAAAGTTCTTGCCTTTGGCGGTCAGGAAGGAAAGGCCGCTGTCATCATAATCCATCATGTCGATGGCGCAGGTGACGGGGCGCCCCTCACCGTCCACGGTGGCAAATACGGTGGAGTGGATTTTCTCAACGATATATTGCAAATACTCTTTCGTCTGCATAAGGAACCTCCTATTTCTGCCTGCCCTTCAAAATGGGAGTGAGCCGCTTGTAAAGCAGCATGGTGACAATACTAATTCCAATTCCTTTCAGCAAATAATCAGTTGGCCGGGCGGCATAAACGCTTCAAATACGGGAAGAAGAATAAAGTAGTTGACGATGGCAGCTACCATTCCCATCACGACGCTGGCGGTCAGGCAGGCGAGCATCCGGACTTTTACCGTCGGTAACGGAATTGCACCGTTTCGGCTGCTTTTGCAGTTCGCAGACTGTCACTGCCGGTCAGGGATCCCACCTTGCCCCGAAGATATTTGGGAAGCTCTGCTTACAGGTCGTACTCCTTGGGCGGGTTGCCGGAGAAGTCAGCAATCACGGCATGGGCGTCCTTCAGATAGAATACCTCGAAAATGGGGTTGGTAGCTTCGCCGTACTGTCCCTTGACGATGGGGTTCTGGATGCACATCTCCTTAGCGGCCATGTTATCCTCAAACACAGCCTCGCCGTTCAGGCGAATCCAGGCATAGGCCGGGCTGGAAACGGAAACTTCGATGTTGGGGTTGGACTGCATATCCTTGTAGACATCCTTGGTGTTGTTAGTGCAGAACCACAGCTTGCCGTCCATCTCACCGGCAAACATGAAGGGGCGGCACTTGGCCCTGCCGTCACGGCCTACGGTAGCGAGATACTGTACGGGATTTTCCTGCAAAAACTTTACGACTTCGTTCATGATAATCTCCATTCCGGAGCGTAAGCGACGGGGCGAAGAGAAATTGCGAATGCAATTTCTCTGATGCCATCAAGGCTATTTGTGACGCTCCGGCACAAATAGGCCGTGTAAAAAATAAGCCATCGGGCTTATTTTTCACACTACCTCCTGATTTTGAATGTGTTTTTTAGGATTGCTATTTTTGTTTTGCAAGATTACAATAAGTCCGTAATCACCGATTGTAAAGTAAGCACTTTATTGTACCGTAGTTACCAGAAGGATACTATTGAAAGGAAGGGATATCATGCAGCAAACCAAAGAGCTGCCAGACTGCCCGGTAGAAACAACGCTTATGCTGATTGGGGACAAATGGAAAGTCCTAATCCTGCGTGACCTTTTGCCCGGGACAAAGCGGTTCGGGGAGTTAAAGAAGTCCATCGGCAGCGTGTCGCAGAAGGTACTGACCGCCCAGCTTCGGGATATGGAAGCAAAGGGGCTTGTCAATCGGCAGGTGTATGCAGAGGTACCGCCGCGGGTGGAGTACAGTCTAACCGATTTGGGAAAAAGCCTGAAACCGATTCTGGATGCCATGTGGACATGGGGGGAAGGCTACAAAGCACAAAACGGTTAAAGAAAAACAGGGCTGTGAAAAAACTGTTTTCAGCGCCGGGTGTGGTCCCAAAGCAAGAAAAGCAAAACCAGACCACAGCGATCCGGAAGGGCATGTGGTTCCAAGGCAAGAAAAGCAAAACCGGACCACAGCGATCTGGAAAAGCGTGTGGTCCCAAAGCAAGAAAAGCAAGACCAGACCACAACGATTCGGAAGGGCATGTGGTTCCAAGGCAAGAAAAGCAAAACCGGACCACAGCGATCCGGAAAAGCGTGTGGTCCCAAGGCAAGAAATGCAAAAATTCTGTGAAGAGTGTTGCTTCCGGCAATGCCGGCCAAAGCACCATCCCACCCCATCCCGCCGCACAAAAAAGGGAATCCAGAAAACAGCCCGGGAGGGGCAGGGGTTTTAAGCGACTTTCCGGCAATGCCGGCCGGAGCGCAAAACCCCTGCCCCTCCCGGGCGTCCTTTTTGGAATCCTTTTTTTAGTGGAACGTATCCACGCTGTAGTCGTGGTAGTGGAATCCGAACCATCTGCCGGGCATATCGCCGGGGAAGCGGGGCGCCGGCGTGGTGTGGAAGGTCCCGTCTTCGTTGAGGGCCTGGGGGGTGTACTGCCTGGTATGTTCCACCAGCAAATCCCAGAGCCTTGTTTTTGTTTCTGCCCAGGCGGGATCCTGGGAGAGGTCGTGCTGTTCCATGGGATCGTGTTCCAGGTCAAACAGCAGCGTGTGGTCGCCCACCGAAGAGTAAACCAGCTTCACCTTTTTCTCCATGACGCAGAAATTGGTGTTTAAGCTGTTGCCGAAAAAGATCCGGTCTTCGGGCAGGGGCGAGAGGAGGTTTTGACCGGAAACCTGCACGGGGGGCTTTATGCCTGCCATGGCAAGGATGGTCGGGTACAGGTCGGCCAGGTCCGCGGGCGCGTCCACGCGGATGTTGTGCGGGATTTCCCGTCCCTGGGGCGGCATGATTATAAGCGGCACATGGGCGCTGCCTTCGAAAAACAGGTTTTTCTGGGACATATGGTGGTCTCCCAGCATTTCGCCGTGGTCGGAGGTAAAGATCACCCAGGTGTTGGAAAACAGGCCGTTTTCCCGCAGGGCGCCGAAAATCCGGCCAAGCGCATAGTCTACCTGTGTGATGCAGGCATAGTAGGCGCGGCGGCTGGCCATTTTCTGTTCCGGCCCAAGAAGGTGCATGTTGGTGTTTTCATAAGCGCCGGCCAGAAAACCCTGGGGAGTTTCTTCCACGGTTTTGGACCAGTCCCCGGTTACCGGGGGCGGAAGGGGGATACCGTCGTAAAGCTCCCAGAAATCCCGGCAGGGATCAAAAGGCGGATGGGGCTTTGTAAAACTGGTCCACAAAAAGAAAGGACGGGTGGTGTCCCGGGTTTCCAGAAAGTCAATGGCCTGGTCCGCAATCCAGGTGGTAATGCTGTCTTTGACGTCCACGGTAGACAAAACGGGTTCCATTTCGCACTCCCCGATGCCGTGGACTTTGGGGCGGGCCTGGGGCTGCTTCTTATCATATTCCCGCATGTAGTCCAAAGGAAGGGTCATCTGTTCGAACCCGTAATGGGCCCTGGCAGGTTCGAAGTGCATTTTCCCCTTGGCGCAGGTCTGATAGCCGGCGTCCGTCAGGACGGCGGGAAGGGTGGAACGCTCCCGGGTGCAGGCGCGCATGAAGGTTTCATGGGTGGCGTTGGAAATCACGCCGCTTTCATAGCCCTGCCGCCCGGTTATAATGGTGGTGCGGGAGGGCACGCAGATGGGGCAGCCGGCGTAACAGCTGCGATAGCTGATGCCCATGGCCGCCATATAGTTCAAATGAGGGGTGAAGATGCTTTGATTCCCCCAGGCATTGAGGGTATCGAAGCGCTGCTGGTCCGTAGTGATCAGCAAAATGTTGTCCTGAGCCATTGAAAATTCCTTTCCGGGGCAAAAGCCCCTTTCCTGAAATATACTTTCTTCTTGAGTATAGTCGGGGCGAAAGGGAAGGGTCTATACCAGAAACGTTAGATACACCCCTATAAACGTTAGCAAATTATACATAAGGAAATGGACATATAAGGAAAACCGGCCACAGCGATATACAAAACGTACAAAAAATTAAAGAAAATTTGTACAACAAAACTCATATTTTTAGGATTAGATATAAGAAATTTTAGGTATCGGTGGCAAAATAAACAAGTTATAATAAATTAAGTGAGCCGGTTTGGCGGTAGGCCGGACCGGCCTTTTGAAAAGAGGAGGTAGATCGCATGGCCAGTGAAAAGAAAAAATTAGCAAAACGGCGGAAATGGGGGCGCGACGATACGGAACTGTCGCTGCTGGCCCTTCCCACCACCATATGGTATCTGTTGTTCTGCTTCGCGCCGATGTTCGGTATTATCATCGCCTTTAAGGATTACAAAGTGCATGGCGGATTCATCCAGAGCTTTCTGCAGAGCCAATGGGTAGGATTCAAAAACTTTGAATTCCTTTTCTCTTCCAAGGATATCTGGCTGATTATCCGCAATACCCTGGCGTATAACATCGTATTCATTATCCTGGGGATCGTTGTCCCGGTTGCGGCGGCCATCGCCATCGGACAGCTGCACAGCAAGAAGCTGGCAAAGGCTTACCAGACCGCGATGTTCATGCCCTACTTTTTATCCTGGGTCGTAGTCAGCGCCCTGGTATGGGCGTTCCTTTCCTATGATAAGGGCCTTGTGAACGGCCTGCTGGAATCCTGGGGGATGGACCGTCAGCAGTGGTACATGAAGCCCGCTATGTGGCCCCCTTTCCTGGTGTTTATGAACCTGTGGAAGGGCGTGGGATACGGCATGGTAGTCTATCTGGCGACCATCACCGGTATTGACAAAACCTATTATGAAGCGGCGGGCATTGACGGCGCGACGATCTGGCAGCAGATCCGCTACATCACCCTTCCGCTGATGAAGACCGTTATTATTATGATGTTTATTATGAACGTGGGCCGTATTTTCTACTCCGACTTCGGTCTGTTCTTCCAGGTGCCCAGAGATTCCAACTCCCTGTACAATTATGTATACACTTTGGACGTATACGTGTACAAGCAGCTGAAAACTTCCACCACGGGCATGGCTGCAGCCGCGGCTTTCGTACAGTCTGTGGCAGGCTGTATCACGATACTGACGGCAAACGCCATCGTGCGCAAGGTAGACCGCGAGAGCGCGATGATTTAAGGAGGGGTGCAAGATGGAATCAACGAAACCGATTCAGAAAAGAAGAAAGAATGAACCCGACGGCTTTGACCGGTTTAACCGGGTATCCAAACCTGCGAACGCAGTGCTGAACCTGATCTTTTTCCTCATGGCGGCTGTCTGCGTTATCCCGGTGCTTTTGGTAGTGGCGATTTCCTTCTCGGCGGAGGCGTCCATTACGGAGTACGGCTACCGTTTTATCCCGAAAATCTTTTCCTTTGAGGGCTATACGTTCCTGGCTTCCCAAAGCAAGATGATCTTAAGGGCGCTTGGAATTTCCCTTTTTGTTACCATTGTGGGAACCGTCCTGGGCGTACTGCTCACCACCCTGATGGGCTATGTGCTTTCCAGACCCAATTACAAGCTTAACGGCTTTCTGACCATGGTTGTTTTTATCCCGATGGTGTTCAACGGCGGTCTGGTTTCCACTTACTTTGTGGTAGGCACCATGCTGGGCTTAAAGAATACGGTCTGGGCGCTGATTTTCCCGCTGGCGGTTTCTTCCTTCAACGTCATTATCTGCCGTACATTCTTTAAAACCACGGTACCGGAATCGCTGATTGAATCGGCGAAGATGGACGGGGCCAGCCAGCTGACCATTTTCTCCCGCATCGTGCTGCCGATTTCCCTGCCGGTGCTGGCGACGATCGGGCTGTTCCTCTGCTTTGCATACTGGAACGACTGGTATCAGTCCCTTTTGTACATCGACGACCACAAGCTTTTGTCCCTTCAGGCCCTTTTGAACCAGATTCTGACCAATATCCAGATGCTGGCAAAGAACGCGGCCACCATGGGCGCGTCCGCGGCGGAGATGCTGGCGAACATGCCGCAGGAGGCGGCCCGCATGGCCATCGTGGTAATCATCGTCCTGCCCATCGCCTGCGCATATCCGTTCTTCCAGAAATATTTCATTTCCGGTCTGACGGTAGGGGCAGTGAAAGGCTGACGGACAACAGGATATCAAACCGGCCTGTCCGGTGGATATAAAATAACAATCATACTATCAACAAGAACAGGAGGATTTGTATGAAAAAGAAAAGTGTAAGCAAAATCCTTGCGCTGGGCCTGGTTTCCGTTATGACGGCGGGAATGCTGGCCGGCTGCGGCGGCGATACCGCTGACACCGGCGCTGCAGACAGCGGCAGCGCACAGACGGAAGCTGCAGGCGAAGAGGCTGCCGACGACAGCGCTTCCAGCGGCGAAGTACCCACCCTGATCTGGTGGACCTGCGGCGGCACGCCTGCAGACGATTTTGAAGAAAACATCCAGACCATCAGCGACTATACCGAAGAGAAGATCGGTGTCCGCCTGGATGTCAAGATCGCAGGCTGGAGCGACTATGACCAGAAGATGAACAACATCGTCAATACCGGCGAGTACTTTGACCTGATGTTTGTCAACAACACCAACTACAGCAAGTTCGTAAACCTGGGCGCGCTGGAAAACATCACGGACCTGGTACAGTCCGCTACGCCCGACCTGTATAACTTCATCCCCCAGGAACTGTGGGAAGGCGCTCAGATCCACGGCAACGTGTATGCGGTTCCTACCTACAAGGATTCTTCCCTGACCCAGTTCTGGTATCTGGATGATACTTATGTACAGAAGTACAACATTGATGTGGAAAGCATCAAAGACTATGAGACCCTGGATCCCGCAGTACGTGCGATCAAGGAAGGCGAAGGAGATTCCTTCTATCCCATCAAGCTGCACCAGGGCGCGCTGTTCAACGGTTTCTTCAACAACTATGACGGACTGGCAGGCGGCCTGCAGCCCATCGGCGTGAAGATCGACGACGAAACCCGTACCGTTGTCTGCACACTGGAACAGGAAGATATCGTAGACGGCTTCAACTGGCTGCACTCCTGGTACATGGACGGCATCATCAACCCTGACGCAAACGTTATCACAGAAGGCACCAAGGGCAGCTGCTTTGGTACCGCACAGGGCTGGCCCGCGGCAGCGTCCACCTGGCAGACCAATGAAGGCGTTGAGAAGTACGATCTGACCAAGGTATTCGGACCGATCTACACCACCGAAACCATCCAGGGTTCCATGAACGCCATTTCCGTGAACTCCAACTATAAGGAAGAGGCGCTGAAGGTTCTGCAGCTGATGAACACCGACTCCAAGTTCCGCGATATGTGCGCATTCGGTATTGAAGGCGATCATTTCGAATATGTGAGCGACGGCGTTGTAAAGAGACTGAGAGACGACTGGGTATGGCCTTCCTATACACAGGGTACGTTCTTCATCCTGTCCACCACGGACGACAGCGATCCCAACGCTTACGACCAGGTAAAACAGCAGAACGAAGAAGCAACTCCTTCTACCTGCTTAGGCTTTGCATTGGATATCAGCAACATCCAGAACGAAATGGCAAACTGCAATACCGTATGGGATAAGTACAAATACGACCTTCTGACGGGTGCTTCCGATCCCAACGATGTACTGCCCAGATGTATCGAAGAGCTGAAAGCAGCCGGTCTGGACACCATCATCGCAGAAGCGCAGAAACAGCTGGATGAGTTCTTTGCAGAATAAAAACAGCATATCCGACGATTGAGGAATATGAGGCCCTCCGAACTTAGCTCGGAGGGCCTTAATATCGCTGATCAGGCATTTCCTGCAAAAAGAGGGGAGGGGCGGCAGACCGGGAGCAAATTTTTCAGGAACTTGCTGCCTGCGGTGGACAGGAATATGGAAAATCGATATAATAGAGATAGGATTTTTTGCAGCAAGAGGAAGGCCCGTGAAATGAACAAATTTCATACCACCTTTTTAGGGTATCGGATTTACAGAAGAAAGTTTTCGAGCACGATTGCGGTGGTGTTGTTTTTGAGCATTCTCGTTTTTGCCGGAATGCTGATTTTTTTCGTGAACACCTGGATGACGGACCTGCGCCAGCAGGCACAGAACCGTTTCCTGGACCGGGAAAGCCGCATGGCGGTCATCCGGAACTGGACGCTGAATTATACCAACGGGCTGTATGAGGACAGCATGTTGATGAAGGATCTAAAAGTCCTGTTTTATTCCTCCGACCAGCAGCAGTATCTCTGGGGACGCAGGGAGGACAGCCTGACCAGCAGCGAACAGATCCGCTATCTTCCCGCAAACTTACGTCAGCTTTTTACCGACAGCCGCAGCGAGATCACGGGGGTGACTCTGCGCTCGGAAAGCGGGATGAAGTCGATCTGGATGGAAAACGGGGATGTCCGGCTGAGTTTTGAATTTCACGATGCCCAGGGGCTGCGGCAGATCCCGGGGTTTGGGGACATCCTGGTAGCGTCCTTTTCCATCCGGGACCCGGCCCATATGAGCGAAAGCATGGGCGTCATGGATTTCTGGATCAGCAGTTCGGAGCTGTATGAAGGGGACGAAGGCTTCCGGGCCGGCTGGGGCGTTTTTGACCCGGGAGGCGTGCTCCTTGCCAGCAGCGCGCTGTCCGGGGACGAGGAGCAGCGGCTGGCGCAGGTGAACGCAGGAGAACAGGAAGAGGGCTGGCTTTCCGGGACGGTTTACTGCCTGAAGTTTGTTTCCAGCCAGGCGGATTATACGTTTGTGGTGATCCGGGACCTGGATTCCGTGCTGCGGGATAACGTTTATGTGGTGGCGGCCCTTTCGCTGGCGCTTTCCCTGATTGCATTCGGGGTGATCCTTACCAGCTACGTGGGGATGCGCACGGACGCTACCTTCCTTACGACGATTATGACCATGCTGGGGGCCGTGGAGAGCGGCGATTTCAAAAGACTTAAAATGCTGGAACTCCCGGTCCGTCACAGGGAGAACGAATACGGCATGATTGCCGTGGCGCTCAAAGACGTGGGAGTGAAGCTGGAAGGTTATATCGAGACGGAATATATCTGGAAGCTCAAAGAGCAGGAGACGGAGATGCGGGCGCTGCAGCACCAGATCAATCCCCATTTTTTATTCAATACGCTGGAAACGCTGCGTTCCAAGGCGCTTTTGCAGGGGGACCGGGACATGGCCGACGCCATCGCCATGCTGGGGTCGCTGTATCGGGCGAGGATTCACTGGAAGAATTCCATCAGCCTGAAAGAAGAATTCAGCCTGCTGGAAATGTACTTAAAGATCATGGAGCTTAGATTCCGGAACAATTTTGTTTACCAGATCGAGCTGGAACGAGAGATCGAAGAAATTCCCACGGTGAATTTCTGGCTGCAGCCGCTGGCGGAGAATTTTTTTACCCACGGATTTGACAGGGAGAGCGAATATAACCTGCTGATTGTCAGCGGATATCAGCAAAACGGCGGCGCCAGGATCGAACTCATTGACAACGGACGAGGGGTGTCGGCAAGGAGACTGGAAGAGATCCGCAAAAATATGTATGAAGGAAACGATGAACCGGAAGCGGACATCGGGCTGCGTAACGTGTATATGCGGCTGAATTATTTTTATAAAGAGGGATTTGAAATGGACATCGGAAATAATCCGGAAGGAGGATTTTTTATCTCCATTTTTATTCCGGGAAAGGTGGTAGAAGATGTACACCCTGATGATCGTGGATGATGAGCCGGCGATCCTGGAGGGGATTTGCCGGATGCTGGACTGGAAACAGCTGGGATTTGAAAGGATTAAAACCGCAGGCAGCTGTTTTGAAGTGATTTCCCACGTAGTGGACTGGAAACCGGACGTCTGCCTGGTGGATGTCCGGATCGGAAGCGAATTTGGCTATGAGCTGATCAACCGTCTGAAAGAAATGGGGATCAGTTCCAACTATATCATGATGAGCGGTTATGACGAATTCGAATATGCGTGCCAGGCGCTGCGGTGCGGTGCGCTGGACTATCTGCTAAAGCCCCTGGACAAGCAGCAGCTTCAAAAGAGGATCGAGCAGGTGATTGTGGAAAAGCTGCACGGGACGCTGCGCAGGGAAGCCAGGAAGGAAGAGGACCCGGTGCTGCAAAGGCCCTATGAAGAGCTTTCCCCCCTGATCCGCAAAATCGTCATGATGGTGGGCATGGAATACGGGCAGCATATTTCCCTGAAAAGCATTGCGGATCGGTTCCGGATGAATTCCACTTATCTGGGCCAGATTTTTATTAAGGAAACGGGGATGAAGTTTTCGGAGTACCTGATGGCCCACCGGATGTATGTGGCGAAGGGCAAGATTATGAACACGGACGAAAAGATTTCGGCTATCGCTGCGGACGTGGGCTACTCCAATATGAATTATTTTTATCAGCATTTTCACGGATTTTACGGCATTACGCCCTCCGAAATGAGGGCCGGAAAACAGAAAGGGGGATGACGGCATGAGAATCGTTATGTTTGATATCGATACCCTGCGGGCAGACCATATGGGTTGTTACGGGTATCAGAGGAATACCACGCCGGTTATGGATGAAATTGCAAAGGAAGGGGTGCGCTTTGAGGATTATTACTGCCCCAATGCACCCTGCCTTCCGTCCAGGGCGTCCATGATCAGCGGACAGTACGGAGTCCACAACGGCATTGTGGGACACGGGGGCACGGCGGCGGACATGCGCCTGCAGGGCCGCACCCGCAGCTTTACGGACGATATGTCCGAAAACGGGCTGTTCATGCAGTTTCGGCGGGCCGGGATGCACACCGTATCCTTTTCCACTTTCGCGGAGCGTCATTCCGCCTGGTGGTTTAACGCAGGGTTCAACGAATGCTACAACGTAGGAAGGCGCGGCGGGGAGTCCGCGGAAATGGTGACCCCCCATGCGCTGGACTGGCTGGAGAAAAACGGGGAAAAGGACAACTGGATGATGCATGTGCATTACTGGGATCCCCATACCCCGTATAGGACTCCGGCGGATTATGAAACCCATTTCGACGAAACGCCCCTGCCGGACGACTGGATCACGGAGGAAATCTTCCGGGAGCACCTGCTTCACATCGGCCCCCACGGCGCCAATGAGATCAACATGTGGAACGACGATACCTTTTCCCAGTGGCCCAAGCATCCGGGAAAGCTGAAAACCCTCAAGGAAGCGCAGCATTTCCTTAACCTGTACGATGAAGGGGTGCGCTACACGGACGATAACATCGGACAGATCATCGGCTGGCTGAAGGAACACGGCCTCTATGACGAGGACCTGGCGGTGATTATTACGGCGGACCACGGGGAGGACCTGGGAGAGTTCGGCGTATACGGCGAGCACGGGATGGCGGACGAGCCGGTATGCCATATCCCGCTGATCATCAAATGGCCGGGGATGCAAAAAGGTGCGGTGGCGAAGGGATTTTATGACAATGCGGACCTGACGCCCACCATCCAGGAACTTTTGCAAACGCCCATGTTCCTGGACCGCTATCACTACGACGGGATTTCCTTTGCGGAGACGCTCCGCAGCGGAAAAGACTGCTCCAAGCCCTGCGCAGTGCTTACCCAGTGCGCCCATGTCTGCCAAAGAAGCGTGCGCTTTGACGATTATGTGTATATCCGCACCATCCACGGCGGTTATCATATCCTTCCGGACGAGATGCTGTTTGATATCCGAAAGGATCCCCACCAGCAGCACGATCTGGCCAAAGAACGCCCGGATCTGTGCGCGAAGGGGGCGAAGATGATCCTGGACTGGAACGACCGGATGATGAAGACTTCCTCTTCCGATGTGGATCCTATGTGGACCGTGATGCGGGAAGGAGGTCCGGAACACTGCCGGGGACATCTGAAAGAATACATGGACCGGATCAAAGGGACGCCGAGGGAATACGGAATCCAGTTGTTAAAAGAAAAGTATGAGGGATTTGACTGATGGAAAAATTTCGGGATCAAAATTTGCCCGCCGCCGAGCGGGCCCGGGATCTGCTTTCCCGGATGACCAGGAAAGAAAAGATCGGACAGCTCAACCAGAGGCTGTATGGCTTTCGGATTTATGAAAGAAAGCATACCCCGGAAGGGAAAGAAGTGGTTCTTTCCGATGAATTCAGGGAAGAAGTGCTCAAATACGGGGGGATGGGCGCACTGTACGGCCTGTACCGGGCGGACCCCTGGGCGGATAAGGACTATACCACCGGCCTGACCGGAGTCCTGGCCAGGAAGGCATACAACCAGGTGCAGCGTTTTGCGGTGGAACATTCCAGGTTCGGGATTCCCGTGCTGATGAGTTCCGAATGCCCCCACGGCCATCAGGCGCTGGACGGCTACCTTCTCCCGGTCAATCTGGCGGCCGGCGCCACCTTTGATCCCGAGCTGATCCGCAGCGCTTACCGGGTCTGCGGCCGCCAGCTGGCCCAGGATGGCGTGGATCTGGCGCTGGTTTCCATGCTGGACGTGCTCCGTGATCCCCGCTGGGGCAGGAGCGAGGAGTGCTACGGGGAAGATCCCGTATTGTGCGCCCGGATGGCACAAGCCGCCGTAAAAGGAATGAAGGAAGGCGGACCGGCCGTGGTGGCCAAGCATTTTGCGGCCCAGGGGGAAGGCACCGGGGGCGTCAATGCCAGCGCGGCCCGTATCGGGGAGAGGGAACTGCGGGAAATCCACCTGCCGCCCATGGCCGCCTGCGCCCGGGAAGGGGTGCAGGGCGTCATGGCCGCCTACAACGAAATCGACGGGATTTACTGCCATGTGAACAAATGGCTGCTTACGGACGTCCTGCGAAAAGAGATGGGATTCGACGGTATTGTGATGTCTGACGGCGTGGCCATTGACCAGCTGGACCTGATGACAGGGGACAACGTGGTTTCCGGCGCCCTGGCCCTTTCGGCCGGCGTGGATATGGGCCTGTGGGACTATGCGTTCGGCCGTCTGGAAGAAGCGGCGGAAAGAGGGCTGGTGACGGATGAGGAAATCGACCGTGCTGCCCTTCGTGTCCTGACCCTGAAATTTGAGAGGGGACTGTTTGAACATCCTTATCTGGAAGAAACGGAAGGGGAAATCTTTTCCGTACGCAGGCAGCCGGAATCCCTGCAGATGGCAAAAGAGAGCATGGTCCTTTTGAAAAACGACGGTATCTTGCCCCTTTGCGCCCAAACGACCGGGAAGATTTTGGTGACAGGCCCCAATGCGGACGCTTTGTACAACCAGCTGGGAGATTATACGCCGCCCCTTCGGGAGACGGAAGGGACCACGGTGCTGCAGGGGCTGTCGCAGGCGTTTGGAGCGGCGCGGGTGGACTTTGCCCCGGGCTGCTATCTGCGGGAACGGGATGAAGACCTTCTTTGCCAGGCGCGCAAAAAAGCGGAGTCCTGCGACGCAGTGGTCTGCGTGCTGGGCGGCTCTTCCAGCCGGTTTTCCGGCGCCACTTTTGATTCCAACGGGGCGGCTTTGACCGATGAACAGGCCACTGCGCGGATTACCATGGACTGCGGCGAGGGAATGGACTGCGCTGTACTGGAACTGCCCGCAGCGCAGCTGGAGCTGCTGTCTGCCATGGCGGAATCGGGCCGTCCTGTGATTACCCTGGTCATTGCCGGCCGGCCGCTGGCCTTAACGCAGGTATGCGAACGGTCCGGCGCGGTGGTGCTTGCCTTTTATCCCGGTCCTGCGGGAGGGGAGGCTGCGGCAGAGATCCTTACGGGGAAGGAAAATCCTTCCGGCAGGCTTCCGGTATCCCTGCCCCGTTCCAGCGGCCAGGTGCCGGTTTACTATAATTACCGCAACTCCTACAAGGGCATGCATTACATGGATGAAAAGGAAGGACCGCTGTATCCTTTCGGCTACGGGCTGGACTATGGGGAATACGCCTGGAGCTGCGGACAGTGTCCTGGGAAAGTCACCATGGCCGATCTGGAAAAAGACGGCGTAACGGTGGGCATCCGTGTGAAAAATGTCGGCGGCCGCGACGGTTCTGTAGTGGCCCAGCTGTATGTGACGGATGTGGCGGCCAGCGTCGCCCGCCGGGTCAAAGAGCTGAAAGCGTTTGAAAAAGTCCGTCTGAAGGCCGGGGAAGAAAAGGAAATCCGGCTTTTGCTGGACCGGGATGCGCTGAGCATCTGGAACAATCAAATGAAATTCGGACCGGAACCGGGTACATTCCTCCTGGAACTGGCTGATCAGGGAAAAACCATCTGGAAAGGAGAACTTGAATTATGTATCTGATACCTGCTCCGGCAAAGCTGGAGGAAAGAGAGGGCAGCTTCCTTTTGTCCTGCGAAACTTATCTGACGGTGGATCCGGGCTGTTCCTGGAAGGTGAACCGCCAGGCGGATCTGTTTAACGAAGAGGTAAAAAAGATTCTGGGCTATGCCGCCATGCTCACCAGGGGATGCGCCCAGGCGGGGGACATCGTGATCCGTCAGGACGATTCCGCAGCTTCCCAGAGTTATGTGCTGGACATTACACAGGACAGCATTACCCTTACGGGGGAGGAAGCGGGACTGTGGCACGGCATGCAGACGCTTCGCCAGATCCTGGAACAAAACGGGGCCCTTTTGCCCTGCCTGCATATCGAGGATGCGCCCGACCTTCCCAACAGGGGCTATTATTTCGACTGCACCAGGGGCCGGATCCCCACCATGGACTGGCTCAAAAAACTGGTGGACCGGATGGCCTATTACAAGCTCAACCAGCTGCAGCTTTATATTGAGCATACCTATCTGTTCCGAGGCATGACGGAGCTTTGGAGGGACGACACCCCCCTGACGGCGGCGCAGATCATGGAGCTGGACCGTTACTGTCTGGAAAGGGGCGTGGAACTGGTTCCTTCCCTGTCCAGTTTCGGACATCTGTATAAGCTTTTGTCCACGAAGGAATACGCGCATCTGTGCGAGCTGGAGGATCCGGAAAAGCAGCCGTTTTCCGTGCGGGGCAGGATGGCCCATCATACCATCAACCCGGCGGATCCGCAGAGCCTGGTGCTGATCAAAAAGATGATCGGGGAATTTATGGAGCTGTTTTCTTCCCGGCAGTTTAACTTCTGCGCGGACGAGACGTTTGACCTGGGCAGGGGCAAGAGCAAAGCCATGGTGGAAGAAAAGGGCAAGGACCATGTTTACATCGGATTTATCCGGGAACTGGCGAAGTTTTTGATTGAAAACGGCAGAAGACCCATGTTCTGGGGCGACATTATCTGGGGCTTCCCCGAGATGATTCAGGAAATGCCGGAGGAAACCATCTGCTTAAACTGGGGCTATCTGTGGAACCAGCGGGAAGATGAAACCAGGGGGATGTACGAAGCGGGAGCCGTGCAGTATTGCTGTCCGGGCTGCTGCAGCTGGAACGAACTGGTGCCCTTAAACTGGAACGCCTATAACAATATCATGCGGATGTGCAATTATGCCCGCAAATACAACGCCATCGGCGTGCTCAATACCGACTGGGGCGATTACATGCACGTATGCCATCCGGACTTTACCGCGGTGGGGATGATTTACGGGGCGGCCTTCTCCTGGAACGGGAACATTCCGGAATATGAAGAGATCAACCGGCAGATTTCCCGGCTGGAATATCACGATCCTACGGAGCGCATCCTGGAGATCGTGGCAAAGATCCCGGAAAATACCGCTTTCGAATGGCATTCCGTCTGCGGTTACTGGGAAATGAAGCGCGGCCTTGAGGAGTTTAGGGAGGATTATACCAAGATGATCCGGGAAGAACTCCACCTGTTCGATGATGTGGATGAAAAAGACGCCCGCCTGCAGGAAATCGAAAAAGAGCTTTACGGACAGATTGTGCATCTGGAAAGCGACAGGAAGGACAGGGTCCTGTCCTATGCCGTAGCGGCAAAGGGGATCCGCCTGCTCAATGAAGCGGGAAAAGTGGCCGTTGCGGAAGACTTCGGCCGCACCTTCGACACCATGCCCGATCGCTGGGCGCTGGCCAAAGAGCTGGAGACCTGGTTATATTATTATAAGGAAATCTACCGCAGCGTCAGTCGGGAGTCCGAGCTGCGCCGGATCGAAGATCTGGTCTGCTGGTACGGGGATTTTTTGAGAGGGGAAGCGAAACAGTAAAGGGGAGGAAGTCCGCCGGGCCGTCAGGTCCGGCGGCAGAGAGGAGAAAAGAAAAAGATGAAACAACAGTTTCTGCATGAAAACTGGGAAATGCGTCAGGTGGGAAAGGACGCGTTTCTTACGGCGAAAGTGCCGGGCAGCGTATACGGCGACCTGCTGGCAGCCGGGGAAATGGAGGATCCGTTCTGGAAGGATAACGAGTACGCGGCATGCGACCTGATGGAAGAGGACTATGAGTATGTGGAGCATTTCGACTGTCAGGACGGGCTTCTGGACAGCGACCGGGTGGTGCTTCATTTCGACGGTATCGATACCGTGGCGGACGTATGGCTCAACGGCACCCATCTGGGCAGCCCCATTAACATGCACCGGATCTGGGAATATGACGTAAAAAACATTTTGCAGGAAAAGGGTAACGAGCTGAAAGTTCTCCTGCATTCTCCCAATAAGTGGATCCGGGAGGCATTTAAAAAGTGCAGGACCCTGGGAAACGACGATACGTTCGAGGGATTTGTACATCTGCGCAAAGCCCATTACATGTTCGGCTGGGACTGGGGCGCACATCTGCCTGACGCCGGGATTTTCCGTCCGGTTTCCCTGCTGGGGATCGACCGGGGACGGATCGACTCCGTTTATATCCGTCAGGAACACGAGCGCACCGGGGAAACGGAGCCCGGTACGAAGCGTCCGGTGGCCAAAGCGGTTACCCTGACTTTCGAAGTGATGGAAGAGACTGCGGGAATTACCGACGGCGTACCCAAGCTGATGGACGTTACCGGGGGACGGGTGTTTAACGGCTGCGGCCAGCATATGACTTACACGGTGGAAATCACCGCGCCCGACGGCAGCAAACGGACCTGGGAGGATTCCCCGGTATCCATCCGCATTGAGAACCCGAAGCTGTGGTGGCCTAACGGCTATGGCGAGCAGAACCTGTACGGAGTGAAAGTTACCCTGTATTCCGACGGAACCGAGATCGACAGCTGGGAGAGAAGGATCGGCCTGCGCACCATGACCATGCACATCGAAAAGGATGAATGGGGCGAGAGCTTCGCCCATGAGGTCAACGGGGTGACCGTATTCGCCATGGGCGCGGATTACATTCCGGAAGACAACCTGCTGGGCCGCGTGACGCCGGAAACCACCCGGAAGCTGCTGGAAAAAGCGAAATTTGCCAACTATAATTCCATCCGCGTCTGGGGCGGCGGATACTATCCTTCGGACTGGTTTTATGATATCTGTGATGAGCTGGGCCTGATGGTATGGCAGGACTTCATGTTCGCCTGCGCGGTATACGAGCTGACGCCTGAATTTGAGGCAAATATCCGTCAGGAATTTATCGAAAACGTCAAGAGACTCCGCCATCATGCTTCCCTGGGACTGTGGTGCGGCAACAATGAGATGGAACAGTTCGTGTTCGAACGCAACTCCTGGCTGACCAAGCCCAGTGAAGTCCGCGACTACTTCCTGATGTTTGAGCGCATTATTCCGGAGGTTGTGCACAAATACGATCCCCAGACTTTTTACTGGCCTGCGAGCCCTTCTTCGGGCGGTTCCCTGGACGAGCCCAATGATCCCAACCGGGGCGACGTGCACAACTGGGCGGTATGGCACGGAAACAGGCCGTTTAGCGAATACCGGAAATTCTTTTTCCGCTATCTGTCGGAATTCGGTTTCCAGGCGTTCCCGGCCGTCAAGACCATCGAAGCCTTTACGGACGATCCGGACGATATGAATCCGTTCTCCTATATCATGGAGAAGCACGAGCGGCAGTATAATGCCACCGGGAAACTGATGGCATATATGCAGCAGATTTACAAGTACCCCAACAGCTTCCCGCTGTTTGTCTATGCGTCCCAGCTTTTGCAGGCCGACGCCATCCGCTACGGCGTGGAACACTTCCGCCGCAACAGGCCCCGCTGCATGGGCGCCGTATACTGGCAGCTCAACGACTGCTGGCCGGTAATCTCCTGGGCTTCCGTAGATTACTGCGGCAGGATGAAAGCCCTGCATTACTATGCAAGGCGGTTCTTCGCACCGCTGATGATCTCCTGTGAGGAACAGGGCATGATGAACGTGGAAGCGAACATGAACCGTGAGCATTTCGTCTTCGAAAAGTCGATCCGCTTAAATGTGGCCAACGAGAGCATGGAAGACGCGCAGGTGACGGTACGCTGGGCGATCCGCAACCCGAAGGCGGAAATCTTAACCTCCGGGGAAGAGACGCTTACCGTTCCCGCCCTGACCAGCGTATGGCTGGAAAAGAAAGAGTTCCCGGATGCGGACATCTTCTCCCACTATGCAAGCTACGAGCTTATCAAAGACGGCGAAGTGATTTCCGACGGTACGGTGAACTTCTCCTATCCGAAGTACTTCCGGTACGAGGATCCCTGCCTGACCTGCAGAGTGGAAGGCGATGAAATCGTGGTCTGCGCAAAGGCTTACGCAAAGAGCGTGGAAGTGCAGAATGAGAATGAAGATCTGGTGCTGTCCGATAACTACTTCGACCTGAACGCAGACGAAAAGCGCGTGAAGGTGATTTCCGGAAGCACGGAGAATTTGAGACTCAGAAGCGTGTACGATATTAAATAAAGGGATGGCCCATGGCGCCGTTTCGCGCTCCAGCCAGCAAAGCTGGAAAGTCGCTTGAAACGGCGCCATGGGCCTTTTTTAGGGGCGCTTGAAATAGCGTCATAGGGCGTTTTGACCATAGCTTTTGTACTTGCTGTGGTCCGTCTATGCGATGCAAGCTTTTGGACCACAGTTCAGTCGAAGCGCCTGTGGTCTGTCTATGCGATGCAAGCTTTCAGACCACAGTCCAGTCGAAGCGCCTGTGGTCTGTCTATACGATACAAGCTTTCAGACCACAGCCCAATCGAAGCGCCTGTGGTCCGTCTATGCGATGCAAGCTTTTGGACCACAGTCCAATCGAAGCGCCTGTGGTCCGTCTATGCGGTGCAAGCTTTTGGACCACAGTCCCGCGTCCAGTCCCGGGTAAAAGTCCGGTGGAGCGCCCGCTTTGTGGGAAAAATCGTC
>CALWGP010000042.1 GCA_944380095.1 uncultured Lachnospiraceae bacterium
GCGCCATCATTTCCTCCCATTCCGCTGCGTCCAGCTGCCGGATCTGCCCCATCCGCTCCCACATCAGGCGCCAGCCGGCCGAAAGGAAGTCTTCCAGCTCCTGCGCTGCCTCCCCTTCCTGCGCCTGCCGGACGGCCAGGGACAAAAGGCCGGCGGACAGCACCGCGTTCTTTCGTTCCTTCCAGCCGAACTTTTCCAGGAAAGCCGGGTTTTTGCGCATCCAGGCGATCCCTTCCGCGTACCATTCCTGCTGCCTTTCTTTCGGCGCCCGGTTCAGATAGGCGCAGCAGGTCCTCTGATTGGCGGCGGCGTAGACCACCGCGGGCATCAGGTTGATTTCTCCTTCCCTTGCCCGGTTTTCCATATAAAAAAGCTGCCTTTCCTCGCTTTTGGAAAGCTGTCCTTTTTCCTCTTTTTCCCGCAGTCTGCGGATGGCGTACAGGCTGTCCTCCTCCGTGCAGGAAAAACGCATGATCTCCCGGTTTTGAACTTTTCTTTCACTCATCCCGCTTCACCTCCAGAAATTCTCCGTTGTCAATGATTCCCAGACTCTGGGTTTCCCTGCGGTAGCAGTAAACCCGGTCCGTCAGTATCTCTTCCCTGCGGTTGCAGTGCCGGTTGGTGTCCCGCAGGCTGGTTTCCACCGCTTCCGGCGTAACCATCCCGGCCGCATGGATCTGGGCCTCATGGATACTGGTAAAGGCAATATAAAAGTCTCCCTCCAGGCCTTCCGCCAGTTTTTTCAATACGCCCGGGTAAAACAGGGCAATCGCGCCGTTGATTTCCAGCGTATTGGTCAGCAGGTATCCCCTGGCCCCTTTCCGGAAAGGCGACGCTTCCCCTTCCGCCATAAAACGGCCGTCCCCGTGCTTTTTCTTTTCCCAGGACAGGATCTCTTCCACACAGTAAAGCCGGGGCGGGTAGAGGAAACTGGTGTTGACCAGGGCTTCCTCCAGCACCTCCCTTTCCGGACGCTGCCAGTTTTCAATCTGCGCCCTGTGCATCTTTGCCGTAAAATAATCGTTTCCCTCGTGGGCCATTACCGCATACAATACCAGCGCCACATCCCCGGCCAGAATGTGGGGCACGTCTTCCAGCTCGTCCCGGATCAGCTGATAGTTGAGCGGGCGCAAAATCAGGTCGCTTTTTACCTTCCCGTAATCGCTCTCCTCGGACAGGGCAGTGCTCTCCTGCGCCCGGATGGCCGCCCGCAGGATGTCGAAGATCCGCTCCGTGGCAGCCTCCTTTTCCGCCTTCGTCCCCTCGCACAGGATGTTTAACAGTTCTTCCGTCTGCCGCAGGCGGGCGCAGCATTCGTGTTTCCCGTTCTTTAGGCGAAACAGGAAGAACCCGTCTTCCGTAAGGACCTGAAAAGGGTAGGGAAAGCCCTTCTCAACGCTCTCCTTGAGAAACTTTTGTACATATTCAATTTTTTCCGACCGTTTCATGGATACCTCCTTGTTTGAATGGATTGTGGAATAGAATGGGATCTTGCTTTGAGAAAAGATTCCGGTAGAAAGAAAGTTTGAAAAAGATGGGACCCCGCAGGAAGGGGGCAGGATGATGGGCTGCTGTTTGCAGCCGACATATAGAGTATAACACAATCCGCCGAAAAGTGTGTGCCTTAAACGGCACAGCTTTCCGGCGGATTCCCTTATTTTTGAGGGTTCTGATCCCCTGTTTTTTCTTCCACCTGTCCGGCGTCCCGGATCAGGCAATACTGTTTCAGGGCAAAATGTTTTTCCAGCACGCCGAAAACCTTAAACCCAAACTGCCGGTAAAAGGCGACGTTTTTCGGGTTGTGGGTTTCCAGGGAAATCATCAGCTTGTTTTCATCCGCATAGCGGATGGCTTCCTCCACCAGCATAGCGGCTATTCCGTGATGCTGGGCCGCAGGATCCACCGCCAGATAGATAATGTGAATCCTCCTGGCCTGGTGCAGCTGGTCCGTCCAGCTGGAATTCAGATAGTCCCTCCCCACAAAAAAATTGAAGAACGTTTTCAGCGACGGGTCTTCCCGGATCAGATATCCGTCGGTCCGCAGGGAAGCCATCACCTCCGAAAAGTAATATTTCAGCAGGTTATAAGGCTCGGTTTCATCGGACACCACCAGCACGCCCCGCAGATCGGGACTGTCCGCAAAGATTTCGCAGGTCTCATAAAACTCTGTCAGGTCGCAGGAAAACAGCTCCGGCATCAGCCTTTTGCGCACCTGTTCGTCCGGGATCAGCTCCTGATAAAGGGGATCGCAGGCAAAACACTGGTTGAGCAGATTCTGCAGTTTGGGGAGGTCCTTTTCCTCTACCCGGTATAACTTATCACTTTCCATAAAAACTCCCGGTTGCCTCCCGCAACATACTTTCCATTTTTATCACTGTTTCTTTCATGGAAGCGATCTCTTCCACATACAGCCGCTCCTGACGGCTCACGGCCTCTTTCAGGAAGCGGATTTCTTCCGAAAAGTCCGTCTCTTTGGCTTCTTTTTTATCCAGCAGGCTCTTCACCGTTTCAAACAGGCTCTCATGGCCCAAAATCCTGCCGTATCCCCATTTCAGCCTTTCCTTCGGCTGTCGGAAGGCATATTCCGTAAAGTGGCGGTACACCTCTTCTTCAAAGGAAAAGGCATAACAGTTATTGTCCAGGCGATACAGCTTCCCCAAAGCCTCCAAAAGCCCGCCCTTTTCCAGATCCTCCAGCGCCCCTTCCAGCAGCCGCAGTCTCTCCTGCAGCACCTGGTGGGGAAAGAGCACATTGCCGTACCAGTCGATGCGCACAAAGGCGTCCTGCTCCATCCCGAAGGCTTTCAGCAAAGCCTGCTCCGCTTTTTGTCCCCGCCGGTACAGATCGTCTGCCGCTTCTTTTTCCCTACTGTCCTTTAAGCGCCTGTATTCCCGGTTGCCTGCCTCCACTTCGTCATAGAGGGACCGGGCCGTTTTTATTGCTTCCGAAAGGGCCTTCAAAAACCCGTCGCCGTCAGCGCCGGCTTTTTCACACCGCCCTACATCCAGACGCTCCCTGATTTTTCCAAACACCCCCGAAAAATCCAGCGGCGCCACAGCCGTTGCGTCCAGCGCCAGAAGCAGCAGGCCGAACAGCTCATGGTGCATCCGGTATACGTCCTCATCGTAAAAATCATGGTTATCAAACTGGGAGTGATAGTTGGTTTCCATGAAACTCCCGCCGGTGAAATCATTGACCATGGAAGGGATGCCGGAAATGGCGATGGAAAAATCATCCGACCAGGTTTCAATGGGCGCCGTAACCCTGGGTTCTTCCGGATAAGCGGCCGTCAGCTCAGGCAGCTCTTCCAAAAACCCTTCCAGGAAACGCACGTATTCCCAGGTGCTTCGGATCCTGGCCCTGGTCCCGTGGGCCAGCGCCGGCAGTTCAAAATTCAGGTCCGCAATGACGGTCCCCCTCCATTCCGGATGGGCCGTAAACACCTGCTCATACGCCCCCGTAGACCAATCAAAGGGGGAATCGGAAACGCCCCATTCTTCCGCCGCCATGGCGCAGAAAGTCAGCGTATTCTCCGGCTCATAGCCGATCTTTCGAAGCGCTGCGGCAATGGAAAGCATCATGGATACCGCCGTGTTATCGTCCTGAAAGCCGTCAAAATAAGAGTCATAGTGGGCGGACAAAAGAATCCGTCTCCCGGGATGCCGGCCCGGAATTTCCCCCACGATATTGTAGGTTGTCCGGTCCTTTTGTACCCGCGAGTCTGCGTCCAGCGTCACGGTCACTTTTTTCCCCCCGGCAAGCATCCTCCTTAAGGGACGGGCGTCTTTTCTGGAAATGGAAAAAGCCGGGGCGCATGCCGGCCCGGCGATATCCTGGGCGTTTAACGCCCTGTCGTCCACTTCCCCGTATCCTCCGGTCTGTACGGCAATCACCGCAGCCGCCCCTTTCAGGTGGGCCTGATAAACCGGGTAATTGATCCACCATTCATCCCGCTGGTTCATCTCCACCAGTACAAGACGCCCGGTCA
This sequence comes from uncultured Lachnospiraceae bacterium, assembly GCA_944380095.1. Classification (GTDB taxonomy): domain Bacteria; phylum Bacillota; class Clostridia; order Lachnospirales; family Lachnospiraceae; genus Gallintestinimicrobium. Next base: position 3,989 of record CALWGP010000042.1, read on the forward strand.
CATCCAGGCCTTCATAGTCCTGCAGCGTCCCTTTGCCCGCAAAAACCAGTTCAAACCGTTTCGGTCCGCCGGTCACAAAGTCCGTCTGATAAGCGCCCAGCAAAGCGGTCCGTTTCGTCCCGTCTTCCTCTTCATAGGACAGTTGGGCCTTGGTAAATTCCCAGGCGTCCGTTTGGATCTCATCCCGGTAGACACAGGGCAGACCGATGCGTTTCATCTCCTCTTCCAGCATCCTGCCCGTCAAAAGTTCCGCTTCCGACCCTGCGGTCCGGTAGCCCAGCGCAGGGTTGGAACGGATTTCTTCCATTTTTTTGGCCAGCCTGTAGGAATAGGAAATGTCCAGACTGTCCAGATATGCCTCCTGTGTTTTCATGCTGCCTCCGATTCTGTCACGGCCCTTTGGGACCTGCGCAGATTTCTTTTCAATCTGTGCCCATTATAGCACGGCCGTTTGAAAACACAAGGGCGCTTTTTTTCGCTTATGCGCAAATCAGAACCACAGTTTGAGCATGCTGCCGAGAACGGAAAGCGTAACCAGTGCACAGGCAGCGCCGCGTCCGCCGCCTCTTTTCATCCGAACCCCCACAATCAGCCCTACCGCTGCCAGCAGTCCAAATCCCGCAAAAAGCAGCTGCTGGCCGATCCGGTTGGAAGGCTGGCTCAAAGCCCCGAAAGACGCAATCAGCATTCCCCAGACGGACATCCCCACAAACAGGATCCTGCGAATCTTTTCCTTTTTTGCCAGATACATAATCAGCAGTCCTGCCGCGCTGACCGCACTCATCCCTGCCAGAAGTAATGTTAAAATTCCCAGTGCCATATTGATTTCCTCCTGATTTTGATATCAGTAAGGATAGCAGGGCTCCCTAAAGAAATACCCGATCAAAACCTAAAAAAACCGCAAGATTCCTGCCTGTCAAAACCCATGCCTGTCAAAAACCCGGTTGAGCCCTGCGCCTGCCGGTGCTATAATAGGCCAAAAGAAGCTTATCTGGAAAGCATGGACGCTTATCTGAACAAAGAAACCGAATACGGCTGGTATCTCTGTCTGGACGGCGGGAAAATAGTCGGCGGCCTGGGCGTCATCGATAATGACTTTCACGACAGGAAAGATCTCACTCCGAATATCTGTGCCGTCTATACGGAAGAAGAATACCGCTGTAAGAAAATTGCCGGCCGACTGCTCAATATGGCGCTGGATGACCTGAAATCCCGCGGGATTTCCCCGGTCTATCTGATCACGGATCATACGGGATTTTATGAGCGATACGGCTGGGAATTTCTGTGCATGGTTTGGGGCGACGGAGAACCCCAACCGTCAAGAATGTATATTCACCGCTAAAAACGGGTTTGTTAGAGGAGGTACACCTGGATGCCCGCAGGGCGTTTGGAAAATATCTGAAAAAATGAAGCCCGGTTACAGGCTGCCAATCAGCTCCAGACACAGCCCCGCCGAAATCGCCGAAGCTTTTTCCACATTTTCTTCAAAAGCGGCCTCCCCGCTTTGCTTTCCGTTGTCTGTCACTGTCCGGACGGAAAGGAAGGGAGTCCGGTTTACATAACACACATGGGCAAAGGGGCGACCTCGCTGTCCCCCGCAAAAACCATTCCGAATTTCATTTCCGGCCCGTCTCCTTTCCTTACGCCCTTTTCCTGCTTTCAAAATAAATAAAACGGTCTATGGCATCCAGAATATCCTGGAAATCCTCCCGGGGCGCCAGCTCGATATAACGTTCCAGAAGCCGTGTTTCCTCTTCCCGGAACCTTCCGTAAAACAGGTCAAACAGATTATGTCCCCGCAGATAGATCCGGATTTCCTCCATGTGCCGGCGCACATCCGACGTCGTTTCAAAATCACGTCCCAGCACTTCCAGCAGATGTTTCCCGCTGCGCAGCCGGTGCAGGTATTCCTTCCATTTTTCCAGGAAAATTTCGTAGAACTGTTCTTCCGATTCCACCACGCCAAGTTTTTCCATAACAGCCGGGTTGAAAAAATAATTCTCAAAGGAATAGTATTTCAGGATCAGCACGTTCTTTTCCGTCACCCGGGGAAGCCGGTCGATGTCCTCTTCGTTTCGCTGTTCATAGTATCTGCAAAGCTGGCGCTTAAGTTCCCCGCTGTCCTGGCCGTCCCCGTCCCGGATCATCAGGAAATTGTCCCGCAGATAGACCTGGTTCATGTACTTTAAATTGGCGTAGGTCTTGATATTGGTGCAGCTGTTGGTGGTAATAATGGCGATCCGGGAAAGATTTCCCGCTTCGTCATAGGTTTCCTCATAATATTTCCGGATCAGCAGGGGCAGACGGCTTTTATCGTCCTTCCCCTCTACGATAAAGACGAAATTCACATTCATCAGGTCGGAAGCAGAATAGCCCAGGTCGTCCAGCACCGCGCTGATATCCGTCCTGGCAGCCGCCCTGGAGTATCCGTCCTCCCCAAGGAGGATCTGCCGGATCTGCCTGCTGTTGAAATTGGCCAGCAGATTGGGGGAATGGGTGGAAAATACCACCTGGTTCTTCCGGGACAGCCGGTAGAGGATTTCCCCTGCCACCCGCTGCAGTCTCGGATGCAGGAAAATTTCCGGATCTTCCACCAGGATAATGCCCGGGTTCTGACACTCCTCCTCTTCATAGGTTTCCAAAAGCGACAGCATATAAATACTGCGCATCCCCTGGCCCATACAGTCGATGGACCTGCGCTTGTTCTGACGCCGGTTCCAGGTTTCCACCGTCACGGAAAGCATCTGCTCCACATTTCGGTTCATGGAATAAATCAGTTCTTCCATTCCTCCGTTTTTGCGGAAATTCCGGTTAATCCGCCGGGAAAATCCGTCCAGGTTCTGCTGGTAAAGTTTGTATTCCAGCAGCCTGGCAGCTTCCAGGGCGTTGAGTTCGTCCGCGCTTTTTTTCAGGATCAGCCCCATACAGGAAAAGCACCGGTTGCACTTTTTGGAACGGTCGAACATACAGCAGCCGGAACGCATCTGGCGCAGCAGTTCCCCCTCCTGCAGCAAAAGGAGGTCATCCTGGAACGCACGCAGGTTTCTTCTGGCGTCCAGATAATAAACCTTTGGAAAAATCTGCTTCACATAGAGGTTATTCTTCTGTCTTCCGTCTTCATAGCGCACTTTTCCCTCCCGGTTTGCCACAAAAGAAAAGGACAGGGTTCCATCCCGGTAGGAGGGGAGTTTTTTGCAGAAATCCTGATACCAGGACTCAAATCTGCGGTAACGGCTCACCGCCCCGTCCCGGTGCAGCCGCTCCAGATCCTCTTGCTCCAGCGCCAGGTCCACCAGGATCTCGATATTGGGAAAATCTTCCTGGAAATCCTCTTCCCCGACGGCATATTCCCCGCCCACTGCCCGGATGGCATCCATAACGGCTGTTTTGCCCGTGTTGTTTTGTCCCACCAGGATCAGGGCGTTTTCCACATCCGTAAGGGTCAGCTCCCGGATCGATTTGAAATTGTGAATCTCAAGCCGCAGGATCCGCATACCGTCACCCCATCTTTTCTTTCAAAACCTCCACCGCTTTGTCCAGCTGATTATCCGTTCCGTCTTCCAGATACGCTTCCGCCTCAAAAGGGACCTCCACATCCGGGGAAATCCCGATCTCGTGGATATTGTTGCCTTTGGGGGTATAGTACTTGCTTACCGTCAGCTTCACGGCGGAACCGTCCGAAAGCTTCATAATCCGCTGCACAATCCCTTTTCCAAAGGTAGTGGTCCCCACCAGGGTGCCGATCCCATAGTCCTTGACAGCGCCCGCCAGAATTTCGGAAGCGGAAGCGCTGTTGGAATCCACCAGGACGACCAGGGGCTCTGTAAGCTGCCGGCTGCCGTCGCAGGTATATTCCTCCCGGTCGCCGTTTTTTTCCTCCGTATACACAATCAGCCCTTCCGGAAGCATCATCCGTGCAATCTCGCACACGGTGGACAGATTCCCCCCCGGATTTCCACGCAGGTCCAGAATCAGTCCCTGCATTCCTTCCCTGCGGCAGGCGTCCAGCGCTTCCGAAAACTGATCCACAGTCACATCGTCGAATTCCTGAATCTGGATGTAGCCGATCCCATCCTCCATCATTTCGTAAGTAACGGTCTCATTTTCCAGCTTCCTTCGCTCCACATCAAATTCCAGATAATCCGTTTCCCCTTCCCGAATCACGGTCAGGTGCACAATCGTCCCTTCATCCCCCTTTACCAGGGCCACCGCCGAATTTAAATCCATTCCCTGCACGCAGGTGCCGTCCACCTCATAGAGAAGATCCCCGGCCATCAGTCCTGCTTCCTGCGCCGGGGTTCCTTCGATCACGCTTGCGATCCTGGGAAGCTGGGTGTCCGCATCGATTCCTACCCGGGCGCCGATCCCATAGTAAATTCCCTGGGTTTTATTCTGAAGTTCTTCCAGTTCTTCCTGGGAATAATAGGTGGAATAGGGATCCTGCAACGCTTCGATCATTCCTTTATAAACGCCCTGCTCCAGCGCGGATTCCTGCGCATCTTCCAGATAATATTCGTCGATCATTTCTTCCAGCACGCCCATTTTCTGCATGGTAGCCGGATTCGCCACGGAAACCGCTTCCTGCGAATCCCCGGATGCGCTCACCGCCCCTTTCTGCGCCTGGAACGCACGGTACAGCTGCGTTCCCGCAAAATAGCCGCACCCCAAAAACAGCGTCAGGACAATGCCTGCGATCAGTCCTCCTGCAAAACTCCTTCTATGGCTCATAGTCCTCTCCCAAATAGCACTTAACCGGAACAAAAAAGGGATAAAGGCCGTCCTCCCTCCCTTTTTTCGTTCCGGTTACCGTCAATCGTTACCATCATTGCAAATAATTCCACGGGCTTACATAGCTTCCGTTTAAACGTACGGAAAAGTGCAGGTGGGGCCCGGTGGAACGGCCGGTGGATCCCACCGCCGCAATCTGCTCCCCCTTCGTCACCGTCTGGCCCGAAGACACATACAGCTTGGAAGCATGCATATAAATCGTATACAGCCCGTCCCCATGGTCGATCATCACATAATTCCCCATGGAACTGTTATAGGTGGCGGCCACCACCCTGCCGTCATAGGCCGCCAAAATCGGCGAGCCGCTGGGCGCCGCAAAGTCCACCCCGTTGTGGAATTTTTCCACTTTCAGAATCGGGTGCATCCGGCTGCCGTAATCATCGGAAATCCTCGTGTAGCTGGGGCAGGGCATCTGGAACATCCCGCCGTCATATTTGACTTTGTTCTCTTCTTCCAGCTTCGCCTTGTCTGCTTCCACCGCCTTTTCCAGCGCCGCGATTTCCGCGTCTTCCGCCGCAATCTGCGCCTCGTATTCCGCAATGGCCGCTTCCTGGTTGCTGATGTCCCCTTCGTAAGCGACAATCTGCTTTTCCTTCTCGGAAATCAGCGTATTCACCGACTGCTGCTCCTTTTGCAGGCTTTCTTCCGCCTGATGCAGCACTTCTTCTTCCTCTTCCAGCGTCTGCCGGCACAGCTCCATATATTCCACGTTCTGCCGGTATTCCTCTAACTTCCTGCTGTCGTAATCGCTGACCTGCTGGATATATTCCGCCTGGTTGAGCATCTCGGAAAAACTGCCCGCCGACAGCAGGGACGTAAGATAACCGTTGTCCGTGCTGTTGGCATATAAATAGCGAAGACGCACCTTCATCTGGGCGTACTGCTCTTCGGCTACGGCTTCCGCCGTCTCAAGGTCTTCCTTGGCCTGCACAATCTCTTCTTTTTTCTCTTCGATCTGCTCCTGCAGTTCCCCGATTTTATCCTCCAGGCTGTTTAGCTGGCCGTCCAGCTCCACCACATAGGTTTCCAGATCGTTTTTGGACTGCTCCAGCTTCTTTACCATTTCCTGGATATCGGAAAGGCCGGACTGCAGTTTTTTCTTTTCTTCCTGTGCCTGGCTGATGGCCTCCTGCTTCTGCCGGATACTCTCCTCCAGCTCGCTGGCCGCCGCCGTATCGGGAAACAGCGCTGCCAAAAGCAGGACCCCTGCCAGTACTGCGGTCAGGAACCGTTTCTTCTTTCCGTTCATTGCTTTTCCTCGTCAAACCAGGATCCTTTTCAGACCCTCAGATGCTTGCGCACCGTAATAAAACTTCCCAAAAATCCGATCCCGGCGCCCAGTCCCATGGAAACCGGCAAAAGCGTATGATACACCTGTGCAACCGGCAGAAACTGCATCAGCCCGGACAGGGAAGGGAACTGGATCGCAATGTAATCCATTACTTCAATATAGAGTACATAGATGGCCGCCAGCGGAATGCACGATCCGATCAGGCCGATCAGGATACCCTCGATCACAAAGGGGGAACGGACAAAAAAGTCGGTCGCCCCGATATATTTCATAATCTCGATTTCCTCTTTGCGAACCGATATGCCGATGACCACCGTGTTATTTATCAAAAAGACGGATACCGCAAGCAGGATGGCAATGATCCCGACAGACACATAAGCCACAATGGCGTTAACCCCGGTCAGCGTGGTCGCCGCCATTTCGGAACGCCGTACTTCCCGCACGCCGGGAACGGATTCCAGCCAGGTCACCAGGTCTGCCTGCCTGGATACATCCTTCATGTATATTTCGTAATTATCCATTCCTTCCAGCGGGTTTTCCGAATAGACTTCCTGATAGTCCTCGCCGATATTCTCCGGCGCCCATTCCGCCCATGCCTCGTCAGCGGAAATAAAGTCGGCCCTGGCAACTTCGTCCCGCGCCTGAATCTGCTGGCCGATCTGCTCCATCTGCTCCTGCGTCACCCCGTCTTCAAAAAATACGGTAACGGAAACGCCTTCCTCCGCCGTGCGGATCATATGCTGGAAATTCACAATAACCGCGAAAAACAGGCCGAACAGAAACAGACAGGCGCTGATGGTCGCCACAGAAGCCAGGGAAAACCACTTGTTCCGGAAAATATTGATAAATCCCTGCTTTAAAGTATAAAAAAACGTACTAATCCTCATCGATATAACCGCCCTTTTCCTCGTCGCTGAAAACGACGCCCTTCTTCATCGTAATCACCCGCTTCTGCATGGCGTTGACGATCTCCTTGTTGTGGGTTACCACCAGGATGGTCGTCCCCTTTTCCTCATTGATCCGCTCCAGAAGCTTCATAATATCCCAGGAGTTTTTCGGATCCAGATTGCCGGTAGGTTCATCCGCCAGCAAAATCGGGGGCTCGTTTACCAGCGCCCTGGCCAGCGCCACCCGCTGCTGTTCGCCGCCGGAAAGCTGCCGGGTCTTGGCCTTGTACTTTCCCGCCAGTCCCACCACAGCCAGCGCCCTGGGCACGTTTTTGCGGATCTCCCTGGTAGGCGTCTGCACCACCCTCTGGGCGAACGCCACGTTTTCATAAACATTGCGGTCATTTAAAAGGCGGAAATCCTGGAAAACAATTCCAAGGTTTCTCCTGAATTTCGGCACCTGGCGATGCTTCAGCTTCGCTACATCCGCCCCGTTGACCACAATCCGTCCGCTGGTGGGCGTCAGCTCCCGCAGCAGCAGCTTGATCAGGGTGGATTTCCCGGATCCGCTATCCCCGACGATGAAAACGAATTCTCCCTTTTTAATGCTCAAACTTACGTTGTCCAGCGCGTAAGATGTCCCGGATGAGGAATAGGACATACTCACTTTATCCAGCGTAATCATCGCGTCTGAAGCCTCTTTTTTCTTCCTGCGTTTTTTCTCCATGTGCGCCAAAATTCCTTCCCGTTTTGTTCCTAGTATTCAAACGTCTCCATGTACTTCATGTACTTCACGATCATCAGCGCGATCTTGAACGTGATGGCGTCCTCAAACACGCGCAGATCCAGACCCGTGCTCTTTTGCAGTTTATCCAGGCGGTACACCAGGGTATTCCTGTGAATAAACAGCTGGCGGCTCGTTTCCGACACATTCAGGCTGTTCTCGAAAAACTTGTTAATGGTCGTCAGCGTCTCTTCGTCGAAATCGTCCGGGCTCTTGCCCCCGAAGATTTCCCGGATAAACATCCTGCACTGGGGGATCGGCAGCTGATAGATCAGACGTCCGATTCCCAATTCACTATAAGCGATAATCATCCGCTCGTCAAAGAAAATTTTTCCCACATCCATCGCCATCTTGGCTTCTTTGTAGGAACGGCTGACCTCCTTGATCTCCCGCACCACGGTGCCGTAGGAAATCCGGCTGTTTAAAATCCCTTCATTTTCCAGATACGCAGCGATATTGGCGGCCGCCTGCTTAATTTCCCCGCTTTCATCCGTCTCTGTCAGCGTCTTGACCACGATCACGTTATTCTCGTCCACTGCCGTAATAAAATCATGGCTGTTGGCGGAAAATCCGGCCCGCACCACTTCCAGGGCGTTGCCGTCCCTGCAGCCCCCGCTTTCAATGATCATCACGACCCGGTTGGCATCCGCCGGGATATGCAGCTTCTTGGCCCTGCTGTAAATATCCACCAGCAGCAGGTTATCCAAAAGCAGGTTTTTGATAAAATTATCCTTGTCAAAACGCTCTTTGTACGCAACCAGCAGATTCTGGATCTGGAAGGCGGCCATCTTGCCGATCATGTAAATATTTTCCCCCGCCCCGCCTGCCACCAGGATATATTCCACCTGCTGTTCATCATAAATCTTGAAAAACTGATTGCCCGCCACCTCCTGGCTGTCCGCCGGGGACGACGCGAAAGCGCCTGCCGGCTGGGCGCACGGTTCCATCTCTTCCGACGTGGTCGCAATCATCTTCCCGTCCGGATCCACCACACACAGTTCCACCCTGGCGATGGCCTTTAATCCGTCAATCGTACTTTGCAATATCTGATTTGAAATCATACCCCTTCTCCTTCATCGACGCAAAATGGAGCATTTTGGCCGCACCATCCCGCTTTTTCCTACACCCACATTTTATTTTAATAGAAAACCACAAAAAAAGCTATAGGAAATGGCAAAAAAATTATGCAATTTGCAGGATTCCACGGCAAAACTGCAGGGCATGGACAAATAAAAATCAAAAAAGCATGCGCCCTGGCGCATAAAAAAAGGACGAACACACCCTGCCGTCACGAGGTCATGTGTCCGCCCGATTTTTCTCCGGACTCTTCCACTTTTTCCTGATTGTAATTTTTTACTTTTTTCCAGAATATTTTTTTCCGGATTCCTGAAAAAACATTATGTTTCACCCGTCCGGGCATCTTCAGGTCCGGCAGGGCCATCCACAGTTCTGCGTTCAGAAACTTTTTCCCGCTGTTCATCAGCTCCAGATCCAGCGGCCATGTCATTCTGGAAAAGATCACGTCCGGCGCGATCTCATTGAGGGAATTCATCATCCGTTCCTTCTGCTGCTCGAAATCGTCGTAGCCCATGCAGGCGGCAATATTCAGATTGCCCTGCTGCTCCGTCAGACTGTCCGCAAACACTTCCGCCTGCTGCTTCGTATCCGCCAGGATACATACCTTTTCTTTCTGGCGCGCCAGCCTGCGCAGGAACTCCCGTAAAAAAATACGTTCTTCAATTTCCCTGATCCGGCCCGCGCTGGCAATGCCGGCCGCCTCCAGGATATCCGGTTCCACGCAAATCGTCAGGTCCGTATCCTCCAGAAGCCCTTTTAGCTCCTGGTTTCCCGCGGCAGAGGTCAGCGTCTGCGCGGTGATATAAGTCGCCGTGTTGAGCGCGCCGTTGTGCAGAAATCGCTCCGCCTCTCTCAGGCCCTCCCTGGCAGACAGATCCACAAGCGAAATCCCCAGAATCGAAAACTTCTTCATCTTATCACCCCGGAAATCAGATTGCAGGTCAACCCGCTAACAGAAACATTATATCAGCATCTTTACGCTTTGGCAAGTTTTACCGGACAGGCCCTGTTTTCCCCTCTTTTTTGTGTATTTTTACAATTGGACGATCGAAGATTCCGTAATCCGGACTTTTCCTTCCTTTAAAAGATGGCCGACCGCCCGTTTGAATTCATTTTTACTCATGCCCATCTTCTCCCGGATCAGCTCGGGGGAAGCCTTATCGGTAAAGGGAAGTTCCCCTCCGCACGCCGAAAGGGCTTCCGTCACTTTCTGCGCGTCTGCCGGGATCTGCATCCATGCCTTCTCCCGCAGGCTCAAATCCAGCTTGCCGTCTTCATGCACGCGGGTCACCCTGGCTTCCACCCGGGTGCCGGCTTTCAGGACGCCGCAGACCTCCCTTGCCGGAATCAGGGCCGAATATATGCCGTCCACCGCCACAAATCCGCCGAACTGTTTGCTGACTTCATACAAAAAGCCGCTCACCCTGTCGTCCTTGTGATAGGGACTGTCTGTGCGCAGATAGGGATAAAGCTTCATCGTGGCGCAGAGCCTTCCGCTTTTATCCACATAGAGGGCAACCGGGAAGCGGTCCCCTTCCCGTACCTGCCTGGTCTGCTCCCGAAACGGCAAAAACAGGTCCTTTTCCAGCCCCCAGTCCAAAAAAGCGCCCAGTTTCCCCGTCTGCACCACGGCCAGTTCCGCCACCTCCCCCAATGTAAGCCGCGGACGGGCCGTGGTGGAAATAAGGCGGTCTTTGGAATCCTTATATAAAAACACCTCTATCCTGCTGCCGATCCCTGCGTCATGGGGCACCTGCCTGGCAGGAAGCAGCACCTTTTCCGTATCTCCCTCCTGCTGTGCCAGGTAAACGCCGAAATCTACTTTTTTTACTACGATCAGTTCCTGTACTTTTCCAAGTTCCAACATGTTTTATCCTCAATTCTGTTTCTTTTTTGCCCGTGCAAATTCCACCACGGCATACGGGCTGTCCTGCCCGTCGCAGAGGGAAACCGTAACCGTCCCCTCTCCAACCCCCACGAAAGGATGTACCGTGTCGTGAAGCAGGGCGGATTTCTTATATTCCGCCCTCATCTGTCCCACCGCGAAATCCTCCGGCAGATATTCCATGGCCATGTGGATGTACTGGCCGTTATTGACATGATGATTGCTGTCCAGATGCTGCATCCCCACTGTAAAAGGCTCCTTTGCCTCCCCCCTGTCTGCAACGGCAATCTTGCGGGATGCATAGTCCATGGGAAGCCTTTCTTCCAAAACATACCTGCCGATCATCTCGGCAGTGGGCCTGGCGGGAATCCCCTTTTCCAGGTTCATCAGCGTCCATACCGAATTGGCCTCCGCCATCCGCTGTCCGTCCTCCCCGTCCAGGAAAAAATTCCTCAGCCCCATAAATCCCTTAAATTCATAGGGAAAGGTCCCCACCCGTATCCGCTCCCCCAGCCTGGGGTAAGAATGAATCACAATCTGCCAGGCGCTCATGACCCATACCAGGCCAAGACCCTTTAAATATTCCACGCCGAGTCCCAGGTCTTCGGACTGGAATGTGGATACATCCTGAAAATAGTCCACAATGCCCGGGATACCCAGCTTCCCTTCTTCATCCGTTTCGCTGTAACGTACTCTGCTGTCGAAAAAATACATCTTCTTTCCTCCTCCTGCGGTACTATCATACCATAAACCTTCCGTTTTTACGACTTTTTCCGCCGAAAACACAGCGAAAATATTCGGGAACATTCGGGGAAAATGAAGGGAAAATGCGCAGTTTTAAATTTTTGAAAAAAAAGCTTGCAATTTCTTTTCGTTTTTGATATATTAAATGAGCGCGAAGAAAACGGCTTCCGATTTCCTCGTTAAAATCAGATAGGGCTATCGCCAAACGGTAAGGCAACGGACTCTGACTCCGTCATTTCAAGGTTCGAATCCTTGTAGCCCTGCTTTTAACACCCTACAGCACAAGGCTGCGGGGTGTTTTTCGTCATATGCCTCCGGACTGATCGCTTATAGTCCGCTGCCGGTCATTTTGCAAACGGAATCTCTCCAGGGGACTCTTTTCTGTAATCGTCTATCATTTTTCCCTCCATGTCGGAGCGCTTTTTGCTCCGACCGCGCCGAAAAATCGCGTATGTGATTTTTCGGCTGCGATCATAACAGTTTTGCGGCGCCCCGACGCAAAACTGTCGATTGAAAAATGGGCCATCGGGCACATTTTTCAATCTTATCACCCTTTCGATCCGCACTTTTTCAAAATCCGTCGTATCCACCGTAATATGCGGGCCGTTTGCCGCAAAGCGATCCATCCCCCTGTCCGTAATCCCCTTTACAAAATCCTTATACGGGACAGGACAGACCGGGCCGCCGGGTTCTTTTCAGGATAGCCGTCGTTTACAACATGCCCCCTGTGTCTGTCCGGACTGTTGTTTCTCTCCACAAAGCGCCTGTAGATTTCAGGGTAATTTCCGGTCAGCGTTACGGTAATCGCCGTATAGGAATATTTTTCCAGGATTTTTTCCAGGGGTTCTTTGGATATCTTTTCAAAATTATTTTCCAGTATAAACGGCCGGTTGCTTTTCATCAGCTGTTCCGCCAGCAATGCCGCCATCGTGCTTTTGCCTGCGGCAGGGATCCCGGTTACCAGTATACAATACATTGTCAGCCCTCCCGTAAAAGCGGAGATATAACAGCTCTTTGAAAAACTTACCGTCTCTAAAATGCCGCCTTCCGCTTTATATGTTCCAGTGCAGTAATTTTCTCTATTTAACCATAAATCTCATTGTCTTAATTTTTCTTTGCAAAACTCTATCATCATTTCTATAATTTGATCTGCATCAAATGTCGGGACTGGTAAGTGATTATTTTTTGACATTTTCCCACCGATGCTTCTTCCGTACTCCGTTAATATCCAATCTCCAAATTTATCCTTAACTACTAATCCCATATCCTTCCAACATTCATACACATCCGATGTAGAAAAATTGAGAAGTTCTTGTGCAACAAATCTTGCAGACTTTCTGCTCATTAGTCTCTCTCCCCAGTAATATCCATCTCAGATTTAATTTTTATAATTGTATCACTTCATTTTGAATAAACTGCGTCATTCTTAGAAAGGAAGTAAACACAGTACTGATTCATCCTGATCCCCTCTCTTATAGAATGCTCTGCCAAAGAGCGATGCAGACTCTGAGGGATTCTTAGTTTAAATTGTCCGGTTCATGAATCTCAATTCCTTCTTCCAGTGCAGCTTCAATCTGGTTCATGCTTTGGTATCGCAATATGTTTCATATCACAATTTCCTCCTAATTTTTAGATTCGTAATACATATAAGTGAAAATTTCTGCGAACATTGAAATAGTAAAGGCAAAGGCCAATCCTACTCCTATCGCAATAAACCCTTCGTAACCAGACACCTTCCCCATTACCAGGAAAGCAAGCATAAGCATAAACGATATAATCTGCGTAAGCCGAAAAGATTTACTTTTTGATTTCAGCGCAATCAGGCGGTTTCTTTCATCCAGTTCTTCCAGCTGATCCTCTTTAGCCATCCGCTGTGATATACTGCGCATAATTGAGCCAAATCCGAAGGCAAATAACGCTACTATCAAGATGATGGCATTTATATCCAAGTCCTGTCTCGTAATACTTGTTATCAAAAGCAACAATCCCATAGCCAGCTCGAACACACCCGAAGCAAAGACCTTTTTGTTATAAATTTTCATATTGCTTATCCTCCGATTCTTTGTTTTCTTTTAAGCAGCATAAATCCTCAACCGTCACACCAAATACCTGCGCCATTCTGTAAGCAAGCATAAGGGACGGGCTATACTGTTCCTTTTCGATTGAAATAATTGTTCTTGACGAAACATGAACCAAATCAGCCAACTGCTGCTGTGTCATTTCCGCCGCTGTTCTTAATTCCTTTACTCTGGTTTTCATGCGCTCCCCCTCCGATATGAAGTTTCCTTCTCATGAAGGTAGCTTCATATTATCACGCAGATATATCCCTGTCAATGTCCAAAACGGCATATGATTTTGCCGTTTCCGGAATAGCTGTCAAGGTATATCCTGAAAAATAATCTTCAAATTCTCTTGACTCCCACGTTGCGTGATATTGTATTCTGTTCTCAAGGAATAACAGATGTGGGCGCTCATTCCTGTTTTTTCCTGTACTGAGAGGAGCTGTTTTGATGAAAAGTATAAGTCAGGTTGCAAAGCTGACTGGCGTCAGCATACGGACACTTCAATACTATGATGAAATCGGGCTGCTGAAACCAAGCGAACTCACTGCAGCCGGTTATCGGATGTATGATGATAACGCATTGCAAACCTTGCAACAAATCTTGTTTTTTAAGGAACTGGGATTTCCTCTAAAAGAAATAAAAGAGATTTTGGAGAAACCAGATTTTGACAGGATTGCTGCTTTTAAAAAGCAAAAAGAACTGTTCCTGCTGAAACGAGCCCGCCTCGACCGGCTCATACAGCTTCTCGAACGTCTTGAGAAAGGAGAGCAATGTATGAGCTTTAAAGAATTTGACCTGTCTGATTACATCAGCGCTTTGGAAGATTTCAAATCCAATCAGACAGAAACTGTCATTCAGCACTGGGGAAGTATTGAAAATTTTGATCTGTTCATCCGGAAAATCAGAGAGGATGAAGAACATGTAGCAAAACTCGCCATCCGTCAATTCGGCAGTATCGAGAAATATACCGAAGAAATGAAACATAATCTGGAGCATTTCTCTGAAATTATGGATGAGTGGTATTCGCAGATACCGGAAGAAATGCGGACAGAAGATAAATTTCTTAA
>CALWGP010000043.1 GCA_944380095.1 uncultured Lachnospiraceae bacterium
AAAATCCTTCCCTATTGCGTCTGGCAGACCGCCCGGGTTTCGGAGGACGGGATCCAAAAAGCGCTGGAGCATTTCGGGCTGATTTGAGGATTGCTTTTGAGGAAAAGAAACGGGACTGCCGGTACGCTGGCGGTCCCGTTTTGAAGTGATGGGGCGGAGCCGGACAAAAACAGCAACAGAGGGCTTATATCAGCCAAGCCGGAACATACCAGTTTTTCTTATCTACAGGAATCAAATCAACCGACATACAAACAACACCTCCTGTCCCTACTTTGACTTTCAAATGAGCGGCCCCGGAAAAAACATCCTCTTTTCTGGGCTCCCGCTCGATTGGGGCAAGGACGGAAAAATTTTTGACGGCATTTTTAGGAGCAGAGCCCTTCTTAATCTCGACGGGGGTTACCGTACCATCCTGATAAAGGATGACATCAATTTCTTTTTTATTGCTGTCGCGGTAAAAGTACAGCGGTGGTCTTTGACCCGCATTCAGGTAGCTTTTGTAGATTTCGGAGATAACCCATGTCTCAAAGAACTCTCCGCCCATAGCACCGGCCTCCAAAGTTTCGGCGCTGCTCCATTTGGTCAGGTGCGCACAAAGGCCGGTATCCAGAAAATACATTCTGGGGGCTTTAATAACGCGCTTGAGCGCATTGTTAGAATAGGGCTGAATGAGTGCAACAATACCCGATGATACCAAAACAGATAACCAGTGCTTTGCTGTAGGGGAAGAGATCCCGACTTCGTTTGCGAGAGTTTCGTAATTGACATTCGTGGCCGTCCTGGCAGCAACCACACTCATAAAGTTTAGAAAAGATGTTTCGTCTGCAACCTGGGACAAGTCTCTAATATCACGACTGATGTATGTCTCCAGATAAGATTCATAATATTGAGCTTGGTCCACATCTGGATTTTCATAAAGGCGGGGCATAGATCCCCTGAAGATCCTCTCATAAATTTCGGATAAAGTCATAGGGGAAACTTGAGCCATTCGCTGTGTAAGCTCTGAAATATCAACACGAAAAGGCGGAAAATGGAGTCCTCTGATCTCGTCGTTGCTCAATCCCAGCATTTGAACGATACCGGCCCGGCCGGCCAGTGATTCAGTCACATGTTTCATCATGCGAAAAGTTTGAGAACCTGTAAGCCAAAAATCTCCGCAATGCTTTTCACGGTCTACATATACCTTGATATAGTCAAAAAGCTCGGGAGCATATTGAACCTCATCAATCAGAACAGGGGGAGCATACCGCTGAATGAATAATTCGGGATCATTTTTAGCAAAAGCACGGATCGTAGGATTATCCAGGGAAACGATTTTGCGATTCTTTTCGGATAATTTTGTCAATAATGTTGTTTTGCCGACCTGGCGCGGTCCTGTAACAATCAATACCGGAAAAGTTTCGCTGATCTTCTTTATCGTCGGCTCGATGGTTCTTGCATAATACATGGCGCACCTCCCAAATCCTTCTTACTTTATGTAGAATAGATATTTTTATGCAAATTTAAAGTACGATTTTATTATTGCATAAACAGACGCTTTTGTCGATCAAAACCTGATCAAAACCTTCCCACGGCGCGCAAAAATGTGACTCAATAAAATTTTATCGAATTACAATAAAAATAGATTGACTTTCGATACGGCAAGTGATATGTTAGGGCTAACGGGAGAAAACTTGGAAACGGAGGAGAAGGAAAATGAAAGACAAACTGACCGTTTTTACCAAATACCTGCTGGACGTGATGTTTTATGCGGGGATCGCGGTGACGCTTACGCTGCCGGTATCCATCCGGTTCTACGGGCGGTACAATCCGTACTTTGAAAAGAACTGGATCCCGCTGGTGTTTTTGTTCGGCATTTCCGGGGTGCTGGCTTTGCTGATCATCCTGGAGCTGCGCCGGATGTTTCGGACGGTGCTGGAGGACGACTGCTTTATCCGGGAAAACGTGGTGAGCTTAAAGCGCATGGGCGTTTACAGCTTCTGCATCGCGGCGGTCACCGCCTGCCGCCTGTTTTTGTATATAACGCCGGCGGTCTTGGTGGTGATCCTGGTATTTGTCATCGCGGGTCTGTTTTCCAGGGTGCTGGCCGGCGTATTCGACCGGGCGGTTTCCTATAAGCTGGAAAACGATCTGACCATTTAGGAGGTGCGCCATGTCGATTGTAATCAATCTGGACGTTATGATGGCCAGACGCAAGAAAGGGCTGACCGAGTTGGCGGGAGAGGTGGACATCACCCTGGCCAATCTTTCGATTTTAAAAAACAATAAGGCCAAAGCGGTGCGCCTGTCTACCTTAAACGCCATCTGCCGGGCGCTGGACTGCCAGCCCGGGGACATTTTGCAGTATGTGGAGGACGAAGAAGATGGGGGAAACGGGAAAGAAGGAGGCAAAGACCATGAATGACGGGATCAGGGAAGAAACAAAGACAAAAGAAAAGCAGGGGAGGATTATCCCCCGCCCGGCGCTCCCCTTCCCTGTCCTGGGAGGGGCCAGCGCCCTGTACGCCCTGTTTTACACCTTCTGTCTGTACCGCAACGCCTCCGGGATCACCTACCCTTTTTTCGCCGCAGGAACCCTGTTCTATTTTTTCTTCTGTACCAAAAAGTACAGGGTTCTTTCCGGGAACAGCGCAGGTGGAAGGAAAAGCGTCCTTGACGGCGTTTATGTAGGGTTTGTTTTGCTTCTGGGGATTTCCGTGTGCCTGACGGCGGATGCAAAGATCCATCTGATGACCAAAACGGGAATTTTCCTGCTCACCCTTACGCTGGTGCTGCGCCGGGTTTATGATACGGGGCAGTGGGACTTTTTTGGCTGGCTGTGCAGGATCTGCCGCAGCCTAGTGGAAACGCTGGATTATCTGGATACGCCTTTCCGGGATCTGTCGGGCTGGCTGGGAGGAAAGAAGGGGAAGGAGAAGGAAAAGGACGGGCGGCTTCGGGCGGCGATGACCGGCCTTTTGGCTGCCATTCCCTTCCTGATTGTCATCCTGGCCCTTTTGATCAGCGCGGACGCGGTTTTCTCGGATCTTTTGGAGCGGGCGGTGCAAGGGCTGAATCTGTGGAATGCAGGAGGGGCGGCTGCGCTGACCATTTTGGTCTTCCTCCTGGGCTACAGCTATCTTAGGGGGATTACCTCTGACCGGGCAGAAGGGGCGGGCAGCCAAAAGGACAGAAAAAAGTATCAGCCCATTTCCGCCCTGGTGTTCACTTCCCTGACCGCCGTTGTCTATCTGGTTTTCTGCGGGATCCAGGCGGCATACCTGTTCTGGGGGAAGATGCGGCTGCCGGAGGGGCTGACCTGGGCGCAGTATGCCAGACAGGGGTTCTTCCAGCTTTTGTTCGTCAGCCTGATCAATCTGGCGCTGGTGGTGATCTGCCTGGCGGTGTTTGAGAAAAACAGGGCGCTGGATACGGTGCTTGCCGCCATTTCCCTGATGACCTATGTGATGATCGCTTCCAGCGCCTACCGGATGCTGCTTTATATCCGGAACTATCACCTTACGTTTTTGCGCCTTTTCGTCCTCTGGGCCCTGGCGGTCATCGCTTTTTTGTTCGTGGGGGTCATCCTTTCCATTTACCGAAAAGGGTTCCCGCTGTTTGCCTACTGCGCGCTGACCGTGGCCGCCCTTTATCTGCTGCCGGCTTTCTGCCGGCCGGATTACTGGATCGCCCGGTACAATGTGCAGCAAATGGAGGCCGGGGAGTATGACGATTACGGCTATCTGTCCACCCTCTGCGCGGACGCGGCGCCGGTCCTCCTTGATCCGGACACAGCCAAAGTCTGGGACGATACCTGGCCGTTTCGGTCTTACACGGAAAAAATACAGGGGCAAACCCGGGAAAGGAAAATCCGCGGCTTCAACTTTTCCCGGTGGCAGGCAGGAAAGCTGGCAGAAGGGTGGGATTTTCCGGAAGATTGAGAAAAAACGTCTTTTTTTCTGGTCACGGCGTCCGCATCTTGCTACAATAAAACAGGGATGCCGGGCAATCCGGGTTCCCGCAGGAAAAAGGGAAACGGAGGAAATGGAATGGACGGGTTTTGTGCAAAACAGTTTACGGATTTCCTGAATCGGGTGGAAAGGCTCAAATCCGTGCGCCGTCACTGCGTCACCGCGGACGGGGAACCGGAAACGGTGGCGGCGCACTCCTGGAGAACCGCGCTGATGGCTTACCTGCTCAAGGACGAGCTGGGGGATGCGGATATGGACCGGGTGATCCGGATGTGTCTGATCCATGATATCGGGGAGGCGGTTACCGGGGACATTCCCACCTTTGCCAAAAACGCAGAACAGGAGGAAACGGAGAAGGAAGCCGTAGCAAACCTGCTGAAGGGGCTGCCCGGACCGCTGGAGCAGGAGCTTGGGGAGCTGTTTTCGGAGATGGAGGCCCAGGAGACAAAGGAAGCGAAAATTTATAAGGCCCTGGACCGGCTGGAAGCGGTGATTTCCCATAACGAAAGCGATATCGCCACATGGCTGCCGCTGGAATATGAACTGCAGCAGACCTATGCCGCCGCCAACGTCAGGGGCTTTCCGGCGCTGGAGGCTTTGCAGGAAGAGGCGGTAGGGCGGACAAAGGAAAAAATCGCCCGAAAGGGAAAGGGACAGCAGACAGGGCAGGAAGAAAACAGGCAGCAGACAAAGGCGGAAGAAAAACGGCAGCGCCGGCAAAAGAAGCGGGAAAGACGGGCGCAGACAAAAGCGGAGCGCCGGGAGGAAATCCGGAGCATGACCGGGCTGACAGGCTTTGTCCTGCTGGCGGTATTCGTGTGGCTGGCCATAGACCAGGCCGGGCTGTACGGATTTTTGCTCGTATGGCTGTTTTTCGGGGTGGCTGCAGCGTCTTTGGCCCTGCTGTTTCTGGGAATCTGGAGAGGGGTGCGAAGAAAGCGCTGCGGCATGGTCTTTTTGTTCTCCCTGCTGGGGATCCTTGCTTCCGTCGCCTGGGGCGCCTTTTTGAGCACTTCCTGGGGACTGGGGTTAGGACCGGTATTCCCGCTGTGACAGAGCCTTTGCAGGACGAAGCAGGTAATAGCCGACGCCCAGGGCGTCTGCCAGAAACCAGCCGATGGGGACGGCCCACCAGATACCCACCACGCCCACGGCGGGAATGGCGGAGAGAAGATAGGCCAGCCCTACCCGGGTGCCGAGGGAAACTATGGTGAGGACAACGGACATCCCGGGCTGGCCCAGGGCGCGGTACAGTCCGTAGAGTAAGAACAGCCCGCCGATGAGGCAGTAAAAGGCGCCTTCGATCCGCAGATAGCGGACTCCTTCCGCGATGACGGCGGTTTCTTTTGCGTCCAGAAAAAGGGACATCAGCGGGGCGGCAAAGGAAAAGACCAGGGCGGAAACCAGGAGGGAGAAGGAAAAGGAAGTCAGGACGGCAACCCGGATGCCTTTCCGGATGCGGTCCTGTTTCTTTGCCCCAAAATTCTGGGCGGTGAAAATGGAAAAGGCGTTGCCGAAATCCTGCACCGGCAGATAGGCGAAGGCGTCGATTTTTACGGCGGCGGCAAACGCGGCCATGACCGTGGTGCCGAAACTGTTTACCAGTCCCTGCACGGTCAGGATTCCGAAATTCATGACGGACTGCTGCAGGCAGGTGAGGGAGGAAAAGCTTGCGATTTCCCTGATCCGGGAAAAGCGCAGGCGGATCCCGTCTTTTCGCCGGAAGAGACGGGGGAAGGCCCGGAGGGTATAAAGGGCGATGCCAATGCCGGAAACGTACTGGGAAATCACGGTAGCCTGCGCGGCCCCCGCAACCCCGCAGTCCAAAACGGCCACAAAGAGCAGGTCCAGGCCGATATTTAAAAGGGCGGAAACGGCCAGAAAGACCAGGGGCACGACGGAATTGCCCAGGGAACGCAGCAGGGAGGAAAAGAAATTATAGAGGAAGATGGCCGCCATCCCGGCAAAAATCACGGAAAGATATTCCTTCATCAGTCCTTTTAAGCTTTCCGGGGTGCGAAGAAAGAGGATAATCCAGTCGAGTCCAAGAAAGATCAGAAGATTCAGGATCACGGTGATCACGGCAAGGAGGGTGAAGGAAGCCAGGACCGCTTCTTTGAGCCCGTCTTTATCCCCCTGTCCGAACCGGATGGAAAAGACCGTGCCGCTGCCCATGGCAAGCCCAAGCAGGATGGAAGTGACAAAGGTCATCAGGGAGAAGGCGGAGCCTACGGCGGCCAGCGCCTCCACCCCCAGAAATTTTCCCACGATCAGCGTATCGGCGATATTGTAACACTGCTGCAGAAGATCCCCCAGGATCATGGGGATGGCAAACAGCAGCATGGTTTTCATCACGGGGCCCTGTGTCAGTTCCTTTTCCATGTTATGGATTCCTCCCTTGTGCCGTCAAAAAAATCGAAACCGAAGTTTCGTAACCCTATTATAGTGGTACGCGGACGGGGTGTCAAAGGGCTGTGGCCGCGCCGATCATTTCCCGGAAAATTTCCACATGGATCTGTTCGTCCAGGATAATCCGGTCTAAAAGATCCGACACATAGGCATCGCCGATTTGGTCCGCCTGACGGCGGTATTTTAAAATGGCGTCCTGCTCCCCTTGCAGGGCGTTTTTTAACAGGGGCAGAAGCTGGCGAGGATAGTGGTTGCAGGCGGGGGACCAGTAGCAGGGCCGCTTTCCGCTGCAGGTCCACAGCCTGGGATCCGCGCCCAGCATGTGGGCCAGACGGGAAAAAAGATCGAGATGGCGCATTTCCACCATGCTGATTTTATGAAAGACATCTGCAAATTCCCGGTTTAAGGGGGTCAGGATGGTGCTGTTGTATACATAGAGACTGACGGCGGACATTTCCGAGTTGCAGGCCCCGATGTTGGAAAGCATTTCGGCGGCATAGAGGGGATTGGGACGTTCCACCCGCAAAGGGGGATAGGGACGCGGGTCGGAAAAAGAAGGGAAGGATAACATAACAGACTCCTTAAAAAGGAATTTATGATAAAATTATAGTGAAACAGGGCAGAATTTATGACTGTGCGCGACGAAAGAGGGCGCAGCTGCGTCCATACAGGAAGAAGGGAAATTGCAGGGGAGGTATCGATGGAAGACGGCAGGATTATTGATTTATACTGGGCCAGGGAGGAAACGGCCATTGCGGAAACGGATAAAAAATACGGGAACTACTGCAGGAGCCTTTCCATGCGGATTTTAAACAGCCGGGAAGATTCGGAGGAGTGCGTCAACGATACCTGGCTGCGGGCATGGGACAGCATGCCGCCCGGGCGGCCTTCCTGCCTGTGCGCTTTTCTCGGAAAGATTACCAGGAACCTTTCCATCAGCCGCTGGCGCAAAAATCACGCCGGGAAACGGGGAAGCGGGGAAATGCAGCTGGTGCTGACGGAACTGGAGGACTGTATCCCCTCTGTGGGCAGCGTGGAAGAAGAGCTGGAAGGAAAAGAGCTGGCCGCGTCCATCGACCGTTTCCTGAAAAGCCTGGGAGAGGAAAGCCGGAATATTTTCGTGCGCCGGTATTTTTACCTGGACTCGGTCCGGGAAGTGGCAGACCGTTTTGGGGTCAGTGAAAGCAAAGTAAAATCCCTGCTGTTCCGGCTCAGGAACCGGCTGCGGGAGCATCTGGAGAAGGAGGGAATCGAATTATGAACCAGGAAGGGAAACGCAAGGAGAAACAAGACCGCCTGCTGGACGCCATGGGACAAATCAACGACAGCTTTGTGGAGGCGGCGCAGAAGGCGGGGCGGCGCAAAACGGCGCGGCCCGGGGTCCTGTCGTTTGGGGCCGCCCGGGTATTGGCAGCCTGCGCAGCGCTGGCGGTCTGCGTTGTCTTGTACCGGTTTGCGGCAATAAAGCCGGCAGCGCCGGTACAGGAACAGGAAGCGCCGGTACAGGGCCAAGAAGAGCCGGTCCGGGAAGCGGTTCCGGAAGGAAGGAGCGCACGAAGCGTAGGGCAAGAAGCGGCGGCGGAGCCGGCCCCGGCGTCTTTGGAGGAAAATGCCGCCGAAGACATCGATGGGAAGGCCGCTGCTTTGACGCAGGAAAAAGCGGAAGGCGTTTTGGGCGTTGTGCTGGAAGCGGATGGCGGCAGGGTGACGTTCCGGATTGTCAACGGAACGGATCAGGAAATTTCCTATGGGAAACGGTATGCCCTGGAACGGATGGAGGAAAACGGCTGGCAGACCGTAGAACCTTCCGGAAAGATCGCATGGGAAGACGTCCTCTTTCTTTTGCAGGCAGGGGAAAGCGCGGAAGATACCATAGAGCTGTCCCAGGGATACGATCGCCTGGAGGACGGGCAATACCGGCTGGTAAAGTGGTATTTCCTTTCGGGAGAGGAAATCCCCCTCTATCTGGAATTTATCGTGGACAGCCGGGGATAAAAAATTTTCCCGGTCCTCCAACTTTATCGGCGGATCAGGAATCCATAAGATAAAGAGAAGAAAGGAGCACAGCATATGGCGCAGGATATTTATGACCGCACCGTTTCCTATATACTGGAAAACCAGAACCGGTTTTACAGGCTGGCATACAGCTATGTGCGCAGCGAGGATGTGGCGCTGGACGTGGTGCAGAGCGCAATCTGCAAAGGCCTGGAAAAATGTTTCGGCCTGAAAAATCCGGAAGCCCTGGGGACGTGGTTTTACCGGATCGTTGTCAACGAAGCCCTTCAGTATCTGAGAAAAAGCAGGAAGGAATCAGTCAGCCCGGACGGGGAACTTCCGGAACAGGCTTACCATGAACCGGCCTATGAGCGGCAAAGGGAAGTTTACGAGGAAGTGATGCGGCTTGCGGAACCCATGAAAACCGTGGTAGTCCTTCATTTTTATGAAGGACTGACCTTAAAACAGATTTCGGAGGTTACGGATACCAACCTCAACACGGTGAAATCCAGGCTTTACAGTGCGCTGAACAGATTGGAAAAGGGGTTAAAGGAGGCTGCCATATGAGACCGGAAGACGGAAAAAATATTTATGATTCCATTGATATCCCCGACCGCCTGTCGGAAACGGTGAAGCAGGCCATTGCTTCCCAAAGCAGGCAGGAGCGTCTGGAACGCTACCGCAGGGAGAAGAAAAAAGCTGCAAAGGTCCGCTTTTTTCGCTATACGGCTGCGGCCGCGGCCGCGCTGATGGTCTGCATGACCGTAGGGGTGAATTCCAGCGAAGCCTTTGCGCGGGAGATGGGGGAACTGCCGGTGATCGGCGCCCTGGCCCGGGTGCTTACCGTACGGTCCTGGCACGGCACGGACGGAGATTATGAAATTGACCTGGAAGTGCCCAGGATCGAAGCAGAAGCGGCGCAGGAAGCGCAGACGCAGCCTGTGCAGGACTTTACGGAAAAGATCAACGAAGAGATCGAAAAGATCGTGGACGCTTACATGGAAGAGGCAAGGGCGGAATTCCAGGAATATAAAAAGGCGTTTTTTGAAACCGGCGGGACGCAGGAAGAATGGAACGACCGGAAAATGGATATTACGGTGGACTACACGGTAAAATATCAGAAAGACAATCTCCTTTCCCTGGAACTGGTAACGGCAAAAGGCTGGGTGGCGGCTTCCCAGGAGCGGCATTATTACAACCTGGATCTGGACAGGGAACAGGCGCTGACGCTGGAGGATATCCTGGGAGAAGATTACGTCCGGATCTGCAACGAAAGCATCGACGCCCAGATCCGGGAACAGGTCCGCACGGATGAGATGAAGTCCTATTTTGGCTACGGGCCGGACGGGGAGCAGGACGACGAAATGGGGATAGAAGGATTTACCACGGTATCTAAGGATACAAAGTTTTATTTGAACGAAGAGGGAAACCCGGTAATCGTTTTTGACGAATACGAGATTGCGCCGGGGTATATGGGAATGCCGGAATTTGAGATTGAAAGAGGATAAGGCCGCGTCTTTGGCGGTGTGAAAACAGGAAAGAAGGAGGGAAGCCCGATGAAGAAAAAGAATCGGAAAAAAGGACTGGCGTTTCTGGCGCTGTGCGCTGCGCTGGCTACAGGAGGCGCTGCCGGCTGCGGGAAGGCTGCAGTGGAAACACCGCCGGAAAGCAGCATAGCGGCAGAAGAACCGGCGGTGCGGGAAAGTACGGCAGCGCAGGAACTGACCCTTGAGGAAAAGGCGGCGGCCTTCCGGTTTGAAGCCCTGCAAAAAATCCAGGAAGAAGGGGATTGCCTATACTTCGTCTATCTGTCCACAGAGGGGCATTATCAGCTGTATTGCCAGAACATGGACGGGAGCGGACGGAGGGTCCTGTTTGACAGGGAATATACGCCCATCGCGGATTTTGCGGTGGACGGGGAGCGGGTGTATCTGAATCTGGACTACGGCAGCGGCCTTTGGATGGTGGATACAAAGACGCTGGAGAGCCGGGAAATTCTGAAAGCGGGAACGGCCGTCTATCAGAACCTGAATGTCAGGGACGGCGTTTTGTATCTGGAAGCGCCCAACGAGGAAAACAGCGGGTATGACCGTTATTATTATCCCATTGAAAAAGACGGCGGGCTGGGAGAGCCTTATGTGGAAAAAAACGCTTTTCCTGCGATGCCTTATGAGGAATTAAACTGGATCCTGCAGACGGAAGAATTCGGCGTGGGGATTTCCTTTGAAAGTAGGGACAACAGCGCTTATTATGTTGCCCGGACGGGGGAAAACCAAGAGCAGCAGGAGAAAA
This sequence comes from uncultured Lachnospiraceae bacterium, assembly GCA_944380095.1. GTDB lineage: Bacteria > Bacillota > Clostridia > Lachnospirales > Lachnospiraceae > Gallintestinimicrobium. The sequence goes on from CALWGP010000043.1 coordinate 10,647, forward strand.
CCCTGATCTGTACGGGCCTGCGGGATGTCCTGGGCTATGACGAAACGTCCGTTTATGTGGGCAGCATATCGGAACCGAAAGAAGAGACTCCCGTGACCGGGGAATATGTGATCGGCAGGCTGGACAGAAAGACCCTGCAGTATGAAGAGCTGCTTGCCATTCCCTGCCGGATCGGGCTGGGGCAGGAGTACCGAAACGGTCCCGTGAGCGCAGCGGTATTGGAAGACAGGATTTATTCCCTGTATCCGGCGCAGGACGGGATGAGCGACTGGCTGGCTGTTTTTGACCGGGACGCCGGAAAGGAGGCGCAGCCGGAGTTGATCGGGGAAGCGATTTGCGTAGATCCCCTGGGCAGCCTGGGGGAAGTCAGGCTGGAGGGAAAGAATGTATTCTGTCCGGTCTGCGGGCACAGGGACTGGTATTACGGACAGGAGCTGACTTTAACGGAAACCTTTCCGGGAGACGGGGCCATTAACGAAACCCTTCGCCGGATCGGGGAAGACTGGGAGGCCCGGGCGCAGGAGTATGTGAAAACTTCTGCTTCCTGGGACGGGGGCTGTATCCATGAGCTTAGCTCGGTTTCCGTTTCTTCGGAAGCTACCTGGGAAGCGGTATACAGCCAGGGAAGATACCTGGATCTGATGAGACAGGTTTACGATTACGGCGGAGGGGCCCATGGAACCACCGCCCGGGAGTCCTGGCTTTTCGACCGCCAGACCGGGAAGCGGCTGACCCTTTCGGACGTAGTTTCCAATTCCGAAGAGGAAATCAAGACCATGGTGGCGGATGCCTTCTGCACCCCGCCCTATTACAATGAAGACGAGATCTGGAAGGAAAGATGGCAGACCGTATATGACGCTGCGGGACTGGATATGGACTTCCTTTTGACCGGGGATGGGATCACGTTTTACTTCGGCCAGTACGAAGTCGCCAGCTATGCGGAAGGATTTCCGTCCGTGACCATTCCGTTTGAACAGCTGGAAATGAAGATCGACCTTTCGGCGCAGTAAGGACACGCACAAAAAGACCTGGAATTTCATAAACAGCTTTTCACAGGGGTTGGAAAAATCCGCTTTCCCTTTGCGCGGGCCTTTGGACAGGTCCGGGCAAAGGGGGCGGATTTTTCCTTTCCTGCCTCAAAGGAGCCTCTGTAAGAGTCGGCGGGGACCTTAAGCTGCAGATTCCTGAAATTGGGGAAATGTTCCGCCCATCATTTCTTTGACAACGGCCAATCGCTATGATACACTATGTAAAGTGAAAAAGTGGGGACCTATACCCAGGCGGAGTTAACGGAATAGAGATATATCCGAATCCGTTTTTAAATGTACGGAATGATGAATCATAAGAGGTGAGCACCTTGGATAAATACGAATACAAGCTGCGGCTGGAAGAGATCAGGACGCTGAACAGGAAAGGAAGATTTCAGGAAGCGGCCCAGGTGGCGGATACCATTGACTGGAACAAGGTCAGGAATGTGTCCACCCTGGGGGTGATCAGCGACGTATATAAGATCAACAGAAGGTTTGACGACGCAAAGGCGATTCTGCTTCTGGCCAATGAGAAGAGCCCGCAGAACAGGAGGATCGTCTATGCCCTTTGCGACCTGACCGTCAAAATGGGACAGGTGGTGGACGCCGTGGAATATTATAAGGAGTTTGTCCAGCTGGCGCCCAATGACAACAGCAAGTACATCCTCCTGTATAAGATTTACGAGGCACAGGATATCAGTCTTGAGGAGCGGATTGCCGTCCTTAAGGAGTACAAAAAGCGGGAGTATAACGAGAAATGGGCCTATGAGCTGGCTTTTTTGTATCACCGGGTGGGCCTTGCCACGGAATGCGTGGAGGAGTGCGACCAGCTGATCCTGTGGTTTGGCGAGGGAAAGTATGTTGCAAAGGCCATGGAATTAAAGATGCTTTACGCCCCCCTTTCCCCCGCCCAGCAGCAGGCCTATGACAGGTACTTAAGCAAGCGGGAGGGCCGGGATACGGGACGGCAGGAACCGGATGAAAAAAACACCGTTCCCGCATCGGACAAGGGCAGCGAGGCAAAGGAAGAAAAAGCGCCTGTCAAAGACGGGGAAATGGATATCCAGGTGAAACCCATGGATATGGGACAGTACAATACCATGAACCTGCAGGCGGCCCTTGCCGAGAGCATGAAAGAAGTGCTGGGCTCGGAACAGGAAGAGCCCGCCGGGAAACATACGCCTGTTTTGGATGCTGCGCAGGACGGGGAGGTCCCCGGAAGCGTTACCCGGACCATTGAAACGGACCGGATCCGGGAAGCGGCAGAAGCGGTCCGCACCGTGGCCGCAGACACGCAGACTTCCGGAACGGACCGGGCGGAAAGCGAGTCCAGGCCGGGCGAGCGCCGCATTACGGGCCAGATGAGCTTGGAAGAGGTGCTTGCGGAATGGGAGAAACTTAAAAAAGACAACCAGACCAAGAGAAAGCAGGAAACCCGTCAATGGATGCAGCAGCAGACGGGCGCCCTGTTTGAGGATTTTGACCATACTGCCAGGGAAGGGATCCTGGAGAAGCTGGAGAGGGAAGAGCCCCTGCCTTTGGAGCAGGAGAAAGAAAAAGGGCTGGAGGATACGGGCTCCTTCGACTCCCTGGACGAAGTGGAAGAACTGGAGGAAATCGAAGTCCCGGAGGAGGAAACACAAATACCTTCCGGGGAATCTTTGCAAAAGGAGCGTCCGTCCGCAGCCGGGGAGCCGCAGACACAGCCTGCCCCGGTCCCTGCGCCCGAAGGGCCGATACCGGCCAACGCGGCGGCCAGGGTGGCAATGGCCGCACAGGGGATTTTGGAGGAGACGCGGCCGGAGCCGGAGTCCGGGGAAACGCCTGACCCAGAGGAAAAGGACGACGTTTCCAAGGAACCTCCCGCAAAAGGAACCGAAAAGACGCCCCGGGAAGAGTCTTTGGGCGATACGGCGTCTTTGCATACCCGGATCCGGGAACAGCAGATGGAAGAGCACGAGCGCAGCCTGACCAAAAAGGAAAAGGCGCTGTTTGCCCCTTTTGTCCCGACCAAAAAGGCCATGCGCCAGCTGGTGCGCGCCATGGACCAGATCAGTCTTTCCGCCTATACCGGCAATATGATCGTTACGGGCGCGCCGGGATCCGATATGATGAAGTTTACCCAAAACGTGATCCGCAGGCAGCAGTCCTGCGACGGGAACTTTTCCGGGAAGGTGGCGAAGATAAGCGCGGAACTGCTTAACCACAGGAAAGCGGACGCCATTGTGGAAAAGATTCCAAACGGCGCCCTGATTGTGGAAAAGGCGGGGAAACTTTCGGATGCGGGTGCGGAAAATTTGATGAAAGCGCTGAACCAGGAACACACCGGAGCGGTTGTTTTCCTGCTGGATACGCGCAAGGCCATCGGGCGGCTGACCGACAGATGCCCGCAGCTTCTGCCCTTTTTTACGGCCCGGTTTGACATTGCGGCATTAGACAGCGCTACGCTGGTAAAATACGGATGCCAGTATGCCTATAACATGGAATATTCCATCGACGAGCTGGGGCGTCTGGCCCTGCACACCCGGATTGAGGATATGCAGACCAGCGATCATGCCGTTACGGTGGAGGAAGTGCGGGAAATCGTGGACGAGGCCATCGGACATGCGGAACGCAAATCGCTGCGCCATTTTATGGACGTATTGCTTCGGAAGCGGTATGATGAAGACGATATGATTATTTTGAGAGAGAGGGATTTTATCTGAGAGGACTGCCGGGCTGGGGAGCACGGCAGCGAAAAATGACGAACCAGGGGGTTTATCTATGGCAAAGACAGCAAAGAAACCGGAAACAGTTTTCATTTCGGAGGCAGACCAGTATCTGTTTGCCCAGGGAACGCATTATGACATTTACAAGAAGCTGGGCGCCCACCTTTCGGAAGAAAACGGGAAAAAGGGCGTATCCTTCGCGGTCTGGGCGCCCCATGCCCAAAACGTCTATGTGACCGGAAGCTTCAACGGCTGGGATGAATCGGCGCATCCCATGAAAAAGCTGGGGCCCGGCGGTATTTATATGACGTTTATTCCCGGAATCGGCACAGGGGAAATGTATAAGTTCCTGATTGAAACAAAAGACGGCAGGAAACTGTACAAGTCGGATCCTTTCGCAAACTATGCGGAGCTGCGCCCAGGCACGGCATCCATTGTTACCGATTTGTCCAAAATCCGGTGGTCTGACGGAAAGTGGATGGAGGAACGGGATCAGAAGGATATGACGAAGGAGCCGCTGGCGATTTATGAGTGCCACATCGGATCCTGGATGAAACATCCGGACAGCGAGGACGGATTCTACAATTACCGTGAGTTTGCGGACCGCATTGTGGAATACTTAAAGGAACTGAAATATACCCATGTGGAGCTGATGGGGATTGCGGAGCATCCTTTTGACGGTTCCTGGGGGTATCAGGTGACGGGCTATTATGCGCCCACATCCCGCTACGGGACGCCGGAGGACTTCGCCTATCTGGTCAATACCCTTCACCGGAATAAAATCGGCGTGATCCTGGACTGGGTTCCCGCCCATTTTCCCAGAGACGCCCATGGCCTGGCGGATTTTGACGGGGAAGCCCTTTTTGAGCATCCCGACCCGAGGCTGGGCGAACATCCCGACTGGGGGACGAAAATTTTTAACTACGGCAAGACGGAAGTGAAAAACTTCCTCATCGCCAACGCCCTGTTCTGGATTAAGGAATTCCATGTGGACGGACTGCGGGTGGACGCGGTGGCGTCTATGCTTTACCTGGACTACGGCAAACAGGACGGCCAGTGGGTCCCGAACAAATACGGCGGCAATGAAAACCTGGAGGCCATTGAATTTTTCAAACATTTTAATTCCGTAATCCGCGGGACCTTCCCCGGCGTGATGACCATTGCGGAGGAATCCACGGCATGGCCCAAGGTGACGGGCCCCATCGAGGAAGGGGGACTGCATTTCTCCTTCAAATGGAATATGGGATGGATGCACGATTTCTGCGAATATATGAAGCTGGATCCCTATTTCCGCAAAAACGATCATTACGGCATGACCTTTGCCATGACTTATAACAGCGCGGAAAATTATATCCTGCCCCTGTCCCACGACGAGGTGGTGCATCTGAAGTGCTCCATGGTCAATAAGATGCCCGGCTATCATGTGGACAAATATGCCAACCTGCGTCTGGGCTATACCTATATGTTCGGACATTGCGGCAAAAAACTGCTCTTTATGGGACAGGAATTCGGTCAGGAACGGGAGTGGAGCGAGGCCAGGGAACTGGACTGGTTTTTGCTGGAAAACGAGCTGAACCGGGGGATGCAGGAGTATATGAAGGAACTGCTTTCCCTTTATCATAAGTATCCCTGCCTTTATCAAATTGACAATGACTGGGGCGGGTTTGAGTGGGTGAATGCGGACGATGCGGAACGCAGTACCTACAGCTTTATCCGTAAGTCTTTGGACGGAAAGAAGAATCTGCTTTTTGTCCTGAACATGACGCCTGTGGCGCGGGAAAACTACTGTGTAGGCGTTCCCAAGAGGAAAAAATACCGTACGGTGCTGTGCAGTACAGAAAAGCGTTTCGGCGGCAGCGGCGAAACCGTACCGGCGGAAGTTATGGCAAAAGCGCAGCCCAGCGATAACCGCCCTTACCGCATTACCTTTGACCTTCCGGCCTATGCGGCGGTGGTATTTACTTTCTAATCGGATAAAATCTTAAAAAACCGGTCTTTCGCTTCGGTGCGGGAGGCCGGTTTTGCATAGGATTGACTGCCAAAGAAGGAATGTGATACGATTACGGTGCAGGGTTTTCCGGCGGAAATCCGAAGAAGACAGGCCGCAGAGGGGCCTGTCAACAAAAAAGAAAAGGCGGTAAAAACATAGCAGAAAAAGACGTTGCACAAAAGGTGCTGGAATCTTACGCGGATGTATTTTCCGATATTGTAAACGTACTCCTATTCGGAGGGAAAGAAGTGGTGGCGGCAGAGGAACTGGAAGACCGGCCGCCCGGATCTTTTTACAAAGCGGACGGAAAGCTGCGGGAGATGGAACGGGACGTAGTGAAACGGTGGAAGAAAGGGAATATCCGGCTGGCCTGCGTGGGAATCGAAAACCAGACGGATGCGGATCCGGATATGCCCCTGCGTGTCATCGGTTACGACGGGGCGGAATATAGGGCCCAGCTGCTTTCAGATCATCCGGGGAAAAGCCGTTACCCGGTGATAACGCTGGTTTTGTATTTCGGCCGGAAGCGGCGGTGGAAAAAACCGCTGTGCCTGAAAGACCGTCTGGAAATCCCTCCGGAATGGGAAAGCTTTGTAAGCGATTATAAAATCAACCTGTTTGAGATCGCGTATCTGACGAAAGAACAGGTGGAACTATTTCAGAGCGATTTTGGAATTGTGGCGGATTACTTTGTACAGAAAAGACAAAGGGGGGACTATGTGCCAAGTTCCCGCAGAATCGGCCATGTACAGGAAACGCTGCAATTGCTTGGCGTTATGACCGGCGACCGCCGGTTTGAAGAAGCGTATGAAAGCAAAGGGGAAGGAGGTCCTGTCAATATGTGCGAGGTACTGGACAGAGTGGAAAACAGGGGACGCGAAGAAGGGCTCAGGAGAGGGCGTATGGAAGGCCGTATGGAAGAAAAGCACAGGACGACAGCCAGTCTTTACAGGATGGGGATGCCGGAGGAACAGATTGCCAAAGCGGTAAACGTTGAAGTAGACGTTGTGAAAAGGTGGCTGGCAGCGCTTTAAACGGCCCCCTTTGACGGAAAGCCCGAAGATGGCAGGCCCCTTCTGCGGCCTGCCATCTTCGGGTCATCTAGTATTTTCAGAGGTCCGGATCGATAGAAGAAAAGAAAATCCCGGCGCCTTTATACTACGGAAAATTCAAAGGCTGTCCCTTCCTCTGCGGAGGAGGGCGGATTCGTCTGCAGGGATTCTTTTTTCAGGGCTTCGTACTTTTCCAGAAGGTATTTATATCGTTTCATGGCGGCGTTTAACTGGTAAATATAGCAGTCAATAAGGTCCGGCTCGGTGGCATAGTCAAAACCGGCATAAGCATTTTCCAGCTCCCATACAGCCAGCTGCAAATCGAAACGCAGACTTTCTTCATACGTAAGCGCGGCCTTCTCCTCCTGCGGGCGGCGGCCGGTGCGGAAACTCGACTTCATGGCAATTCCTCCCGGATGGCTTGTATAATAGAGTATAGGCATAATCTGGAAGAAATATGCACGGCGCCCGGCGAAGCGAAAAGTTAAGAAAAATGAAACGGATATTTCCGGGCAAAAAGGTCGGCGGCTGCACATACGGTGATATAAATAACCCAAAAAAGAAGAAACAAAAGAATGGAATTTCCCGGCAGTGGGATGGGGGCCGGCAGTCCCCAATATCCCCCCGCCAGCCCGCTTAAAATGTTCCAGAGGCAGGATAGCGGGATAAAAAGCAGGATCCAGACATTTACCCGGAGAAAAAGGCGGACTGCCCGTTCCTTTTTAGGCCTGTGGGTAAAAAGGGACAGAAAAAAGAAGCCGCTTCCTGCCAGCATAAGGATGATTCCTGCCCCGGTTGCCATACTGCTTTTTAGGGATCGGAAAGCTTTCGCACCGGCCCGTCATATCGGGAGGGGAAAGCTCATATAGTGGTAAAAAGACATGCCGGAGCGGTCCGTGAAAAACTGGATGG
>CALWGP010000044.1 GCA_944380095.1 uncultured Lachnospiraceae bacterium
TTGGGCAAGGATGGAGTCTCTGTATTTTCGTGAAATAATGAGTTTTACGAAAGATATTTCGGAAGTAATTTCTGCTGTTCTTTATTATAATAGCGGATCCGGTGTTTTGCAAGCACGAAAAACGAAGGAAAGCAAAGACTGCTTTAGCTTTAAATGAATCCCGTTTCAGCTCATGGGCGAGGCTTGTTCCAGAATGTAAGGAAAGCGCCGGGTGTGGTCACAAGGCGGGAAATGCAAAAATACAAAATAACCGATGGGACGCCAGCTGTTTCAGATAAAAGAATCCGCTTAACGAAGCCTAAAAGGGGGGCCTGGTTTTTCCATAAACGGAGCGAGGGTGCCGCTCAATCATCTAACTTGATGATTTTGCCACACCCTCTTAGAATGCTTGTTTATAGGTTATCGCTGCGTTACGTTTTCAGGGCAGCCTTTGGTTTTAGAATTTTTCTTTCACAGCTCCCCCTTGCAAAACTCCTGTTACAGAATGGGAATATATCTTCTCTCGTCCGTCACTTCCTTCGGCTTGGGTCTGTTAATGATAATCTTGAGCAGGCCGTCTTTAAATCCCGCCTGAATATCATTCTCCGTTACATCCTCACCTACGTAAAAGCTTCTCTTCATGCTGCCGGTGTATCTTTCCTTGCGCACGTAGTTGGTATGGTTCTCCTGGGTCTCCACCTTTTTCTGGCGGATGGCGGCAATGGTCAGATACCCGTCCTTAAGCTCTGCCTTCACTTCGTCCCGGGAGTAGCCGGGCAGCTCGATATCCAGCAGATACTGTCCGTCTTTCTCCCACACGTCCGTGCGCATCAGCTGGGGGGCCTGGGATTCCCGGGTCTCCCTCCTGCTGAAGGGGTCATCCAGCACATCGCTGAAAAAATCGTCGAACAAATCAAATCCGTTTCTTCTGAACATATGAAAATACCTCCTGCTTCTTTTCCTTTCAGGTTTTGTGTCTTAGCTGTTATATTATTTATATAGCATATTGTTAGCAAAGTCAAGAGGTGAGTGCTAACGAATTTCATTTTTCTGTTTCCCTTCCAAATCCCATCCCTTCATCCATTTCCCGAACCGCTTTGCCAGCAGGCCGACGAAAATGGCCGCCGCCACGGTGCCTTCCCGGACTCCCTGCAAAGTTCCAAGGATTGAAAGGGACAGCAGGCAGGCGATGATGACCAGCGTTACATCGAAGCCCACTTTCATAAACCCGAATTTTACCGGCAGGACTTTACAGATGGCAAGGACAACCCCTTCGCCCGCCAGCACCACCACGTCTGCCTTCACTTCCAGGCTGACGCCCACGGCAACCAGTATGATCCCTGCAAGGCAGGCAAGCCACTGCTGCCAGTAGGTCCTGCACACGACTTTTTCCAGCACCCAGACCCCGAAATCCGTCAGGTATCCGAACAGAAACGCTACCGGCAGCTGCATCAGCTGGATCCGTTCATATTTCCTGCGCAAAAGCAGGATCTGGATCAGGATAAACACACAGTGCATCAGTATGGTGGCGTTTCCCACCGTAAGCGGCGCAAACAGGCTGACCACGTAGGGTACGCTGGAGATGGGCGAGGTCCCAAGGTTGGCCTTGATAGAAAACGCAACCCCGAAGGCCATGATCCAAAGCCCCGCAAAAAGAACCAGATATCGTTTGACTACTGCAATCACGGGCATCCCTCCTTTCCGGTTTTCCGTATTCTATTCTATTCCCGGAAAGGAGATTTGGCAAGTTTCCACCCTTCTTCTGTTTTCACCCTTCTTCTGCCAGGAGGAGTTCATACAGCGGGCCGGTCACGGTTTCCTTCAGTCCCATGGCCCCAAGTTCCCCGAGCATCGCTGTCCGGGTTTTTTGACTCCCAAGCACGGCCCAGATCCGTTCTTTTTGGTCAAAAGAGATTTCCGCCCCGTAAAGGAAGTCAAAGCATCTGCCTTTCCAGTCGTTGGACGCCGGTTTTTGGCCGTCTGCAAACCGGATTTCCACCCGGGCTTTGGCCGGGACTTTGGGCAGCCGCACGGTCAGGATATGTTCTTTCTTTGCCAGGGATACCTTCGGCCAAACGGTTTTGTCTTCCCCAAAAGAAGAAATGTGCGCCGCAATCGCAGGAAGATCCCCCACTCCGTAAAATTCCAGCGTATAGCTCCTTTTTTCCGGCATCCAGGAAAAATCCTGGCCGTCCAGGTTTTCCGGCGGGATCAGGAAGAAGGCCGCCGCCCGGTCGTCCCAGCGCAGGACGGTGCTGCAGGACGGGCCGTTTTCGGTGATCCCGTCGTCTTCCCACAGGGTAAACGCCCCGTCCGCCCCCGGGAAAACTTTGATCCGCAAAGATTCCGGGTTCCGGGTGCTGTTGGTATATTCCGTCAGATCCGCCATGGGCACGATCCCGCCCGCTTTTGCCAGGACGGGTATGTTTTCCCGGCTGCGGTAAAGGGTCAGCTTTCTGCCGCCGTCGTAGTGGTCCCCGGTAAAGAAATCAAACCAGCTTCCTTCCGGCAGCCATGCGGTAAAGGGCGCCCGTCCGGTTTTGCGGTCCAAAGGGCAGGTGATGGGGCAGGCAAGCAGCTGGTCGCCGAACCAGTACTGATTTTTTGCCTCATAGGCTTCCGGCTGCTCCGGATGGGTATAGTACATGGGCCGGATCAGCGGCTGCCCCTGCGCCGACAAATAGTTCATGGAATACAGGTACGGAATCAGCTCATGGCGCAGTTTCAGATACCGTTTCATCACTTTTTCGGCAGCCGGGGCGTAATTCCACGGTTCCTTTCCCGTAAAAGGACTGTTGGAACTGTGCAGGCGCATAATGGGGGAGAAAACGCCGAACTGCACCCAGCGCACCGCCAGCTCTTCGTCCCGGTAACCGTTCATATGGCCGCCGATGTCATGGCTCCACCAGCCATACCCTGCGTTGCTTGCGTTGGCCGTGAAGTAGGGCTGAAAGTCCAGGGATTCCCAGGTGATGATGGTGTCCCCGGAAAAACCCACGGGATACCGGTGGCTTCCCAGGCCGGCATAGCGGGAAAAGGTCAGCCCCCTCTTTCCGTCTTTTTTGCTGTCCAGGAAATGGTAATGGTTGAGCACCCACAACGGATCCAGCCCGGGAATCCGGGTTTTCCCGCCCTGCTGCCAGTCCACCCACCAAAAATCCACCCCCTGCTTTTCCATGGGATGGTGCAGGCAGGAAAAATACGCTTCCAGGAAATCCGGATCCGCCCCGTCAAATTCAATGACTTCCCCGGATTTGGGATCCCGGCCCAGGGCCTTTGCCATGGCCGGATACTGCTCTTCAAACGCACGCACCCCTTCCGCAGGATGTACGTTCAGCGTCGCTTTGATGTTGTGCCCATGAAGCCAGTTTAAAAACCCTTCCGGGTCCGGGAACAGTTCCCGGTTCCAGGTATAACCGGTCCAGCCGCTGCCGTATTTGGGATCAATGTCCACCAGATGCCAGTCCATATCGATTACCGCCACGGAAAAAGGCACTTCTTCCCGGGCAAAACGCTCCATCAGCCCTTCGTATTCTTCCTGCGTATAACGATGGAAGCGGCTCCACCAGTTGCCCAGGGCATATCTGGGCAGAAGGGGCGGATTTCCCGTAAGCCGGTAAAAATCCTTTAAGCATTTCTGATAGTCGTGCCCGTAGCCAAAAAAGTAAATGTCCTGGCTTCCTGCGCGCCGGGGGGCAATCCATCCGTCTTCCTCAATCAGGAAGGTAGCACTGTCGTCCAGCACGCTGTAACCCATCCGGGAAATCAGTCCGTGTTCCAGGCGCACCGCCCCGTCGGCTTCGTCCAGCGTCCGGGCCGTGCCCCGCAGATCCGTGGCTTCTTCCCCGAAATGCCAGATGCTGTGATAGGCGCTTAGGTTCCCCCTTACCTGGACGGAAAGTCCGTTGGCGGAAAAGGGCTTTTTGTCATAGACCAGCTGTACCCCTTCCGTCAGGATTTTCAGGGAATCCTCCCGTTCAAAAACCTGAAAGTCCGGCACCGGGAATTTCCGGTTGAGCACACACTGGCTGGGCCGGTCCTCAAAAATCCCGTCTTCGCTGTATTCCAGCCGCAAAAGCCATGGGGTCAGCACGGTAAACCGGTAATGTTCCCCGGTCACAGCCGCTTGCCTTTCACATTTGGAGTCCGTTTTGATCCGATAAATTTTCTGCATGTTTTCCTCCATTTAAGATGTTTTCGCGGATCGCTTACGTCAGCCTTTCACGGCGCCCGCAGCTACGCCGGCCACAAAGCGTTTCTGGAAGATGATATAAATGATCAGTACCGGGATGATGGAAATGGTCGTGGCCGCAAACAGCCCGCCGTAATCCGTGGAGTAACGGCCGTTAAAGGTGGTCAGCCCCACCGCCAGCAGCTGTTTTTCCTCGCTGTCGATCATCAGATACGGCCACAGGTAGTCTTCCCAGACCCAGAGGAACTGGAAAATGGCGATGGCCGAAATGGAATTTTTGCTCATGGGCAGGACGATTTTATGGAAAATGGCAAATTCGTTGGCCCCGTCCATCCGGGCGGCCTCCAGCAGCTCGTCCGGCAGGGCCCCGATGTCCTGCTTCATCATAAAGATGCCGAAGCCGCTGACCATCGCCGGGAGGATCAAGGAAAGGTAGCTGTCCTGCAGCCCTGCGTCCACAAACATGGTATAGCGGGAAATGATGGTCACGGACCAGGGAATCATCATGGTCATCATAATGAAACCGAAAATCAGGTTTTTGCCCTTAAACTGATATTTGCTCAAAACAAAGCCGCAGATACAGCTGATGTAAATTACCAGCGCCGTCACCACCAGGGCGATGAAAACGCTGTTCCCAAAGTAGCGCAGGAAATTGAAATTCGACTGCAGGGTGGCGTAGTTTTCCAGGGTAAAGGCTTTGGGAAGCAGGGTCTGCTCCAGCGCGCTGATCTCAGCGTTGGTTTTAAAGGAGGATAAGACCATCCACACAAAGGGCACTACCGTTACAACCCCCATCATCAGCAGCACAAGAAACAGCGCTGCGCCCATTATTTTTCTTTTCATGCCCTCTTCCTCCTTTTCTCAGGCTTTTCCCCGGTCACGGTAAAGGAAATGACGGTCAGGATCGCGGTCAAAACCAGGATAAAGAAGGCGATGGCCGACGCGTAACCGAAGTTATATTTCACAAAGGCCTGGTCGTAAACCAGATAGGAACTTAAGAACGTTGCCGTACCGGGACCGCCGTCCGTCATAACCATCACAGGCACGTAAGCCTGCAGATAGGAGATCACGGAAGTGATCACCACAAAGATCATGGTGGGTTTTAACAGCGGCAGGGTGATATAGCAAAACGTCTTCCAGGCGTTGGCCCCGTCGATGTGGGCGGCCTCGTAATAGTCCGAAGGGACGGACATCAGCCCGGACATAAACAGGATCACCGCGTAGCCGAAATCCTTCCATATGGTCATCGCCATAACCGCCGGCAGGGCAAAAGCGCTGTCGTAAAGCCAGTTGATGTCCACGCCCAGGATCTGGTCGATCAGGCCGAACTGGGGGTTATACATGATTTTCCACACATAGGCCACGGCAACCAGGGGGGTGACGGTGGGCATATAAAAAACCGTCCTGAAAAAAGTTTTCTTCGTGGTCATTTTCGAGGTGATGGCATAGGCCAGCGACAGTCCAAGCAGCACCCGGAAGGCCACAACCACCACGCAAAAGACCAGGGTGTTGATCATCGCGGTCCAGAAAGTGGGGTACTGGAACATCCTTACATAGTTGTCCAGGCCGATCCACTTATAGGTGCCGTTTAAGGGGTTCCACAGATGGAAGCTTCCGGCAAAGGCCATGATAACGGGAACGATCAGGAAGATTCCCATGTGCAGCACCAGGAAAGCCACCACGATATTGCGCAGCACCACTTCGCTTTTGCTTTGAAGGGGTCTTCTTTTCCAAAACATATTCATCCCTCCTGTCCGTACTTATAATAAAGGTTTTCCGCGGAAGTAAAATCGATGTTCGCTAGGTCCACGTTGACGATGTCCTCCGCCGTTTTCAGCGTCTTTTCAATCTCCTTATCGTTGTACATAATATCCTGGGCCGCAATCTTCATGTTATCCTCCAGGGTGGAAGGCATGGGGCCGGGCCAGATATAGTCCTCGATATGCTCGCTCACCGCCGCGATGGCAGGGTTTTCCAGCATTTCCGGATCGTCCCGCAGGGCGTTGCTGGCCGGGAAAAGGCTGTAGTACATGCACAGTTCCTTCTGGATCCGGGTATTGGCCAAATAAAAGCGGATGAAGTCCTGGGCCGCTTCCATCTGGGCAGGAGAAGCGTTTTTATTGATGCCGGGCGTGGCTTCCCCGTTATACCGGTCGTAGGCGAAAGGATTTTCCGTCACGGTGGGAATCTCAAACGCGCCGTATTCGATGTCCGGATAGTTGGTATTCATGTAGCCGTAGAAGTGTCCCCACTTATACACCATGGCGGACTGCCCCTGTCCGAAGCTTTGGGCCGCGTCCGTCCCGAAGTCCTCGCTGCCGATCCCGTCCACCCGGTACATATCCTTCAGCATCTTCGCGGTTTTTATCATGCCTTCGCCGGTGAAGGAAACGGTCTGCATATCCTCCTTAAAAATCGTGCCTCCATACTGGTAAGGGACGCCCAGCATCAGGTTCTGGAAATCGCCGTTGTAATTAAATCCTGCCTGTACCATCTTTCCGTCCTCTACGATGGTAAGCTTTTTGGCCACTTCCCGGAACTCGTCCCAGGTCTTTGGAATATCCTCTTGCGTCAGTCCGGCCGCAGCCCACATTTCCTTATTGTAATAAATCGCGCCGGTCATCACGCCAAAGTCCGTGTAATAAATCTGTCCGTCGATCACATGGGATGCGGCGGTGAAGAAATCTTCCTGCATCTGGTCCAAATCGATGTCATAGGGCGCCATATAAGGAAGCAGCAGGTGCTGGTAGCTGTTGTGAACGTTAAATAACGTCGGTCCCTTCTCCCCTTTCTGCAGGGCCAGCGGGAGCTTTGTCCAGAAGCCGTCCCAGGGATTGTTAATAATGTTAATGGTAACATTCGGATGAATCTCCATGTAGGCTTCTGCCATCTGTCCGAACAGGTCCGGCGCATCCCAGAGCCACCATTCCAGCGTCACCGGCTGGCCGTCGTTTACCAGGTGGTTGGGATCGTAAGTAACATGGTTCCCCATCACTTCCAGCCCTTTGTCCGGCTCGGTGTCCACAACCCCTTCCGGATGCTGTCCGGCGGTTTCGGCGCTGCATCCGCCCAGGGTCAGGACCAAAACCGCCGCCAGGCAGGCCGTCCACAGTTTCTTTTTCATGTGCATCCCTCCATTTGTTTATTTTTGTGTTAGCGCTAACCTTCTAAATAAAAAGTATCACCACAGGAATATAAAGTCAATATGCCTATGTTTTTTCTCTCTTTTTCACAGTTTCTGCCTGTTCTTTTTATCAATTTTGCCTGTAATCCCTCTGTCCTGTTTCTTTTCCCGTCAGTTTCTTTCGCTTTTTGCTTTTCTTTCTGGGATTTATCCCTTATAATAAGGTTAGCGCAAACATCACAGTGACAGACAGGAAGGAGCGTGGAGTTTTAAATGGTAACATTAAAGGATATTGCCCGGCAGGCGGGGGTCAGCATTATGACCGTCTCCCGGGTGATGAATGATCAGCAGGGGAAAGTTTCCCCCCAGACAGCCGAAAAAGTCCGCCGGATCGCGGAGGAAATGGGATATATCCCCAATTCTTCCGCCCGCAGCCTGGCGGCCCGTTCTTCTAAAATCATCGCCGTTATCCTTCGGGACGAGCCTGCCGTAAACCCGCTGGAAATCCCGTACAATTCCGCCTTTTTAGGCCGGATTATCCGGATTTTGCCCGCTTACGGTTATTCCATTATGGTGCATTTTGTAAAAGATTTTTCCGATATTACCTTCTGGCTGAAATCCTGGAACGCGCAGGGGGCCGTTTTCCTGGGGATTTTTGACCGGGAAATCCGCCAGATCCGCAGCGATAACCAGATTCCCCTGATTTTCACGGACAGCTACAGCAATGTGCGGCGCATTGACAATGTAGGCATCGACGATTACCGGGGCGGGCAGCTGGCAGCCGAATGTTTTCTCTCCCACGGCCATACCTGTCTGGCCTTTGCCGGACCCATTTCCACCGGCGTTATCAGCGAACGGCTGCAGGGCTTTTCCGACGCGCTGCAAAGCGCGGGCCATCCCCTTTCCCGGGAACAGACCCACGCCTTTCCGGACCGCAGCGCGGAGGAAATCCTTAGAACCATCCTAAAATCCGATCCCAGGCCTACTGGACTGTTCGTTACTTCGGACGATTTTGCCGCGGAATTTTATTCCGCAGCGGCCAAATGCAGGATTTCCATTCCGGAAGATCTGTCCCTCATCGGCTTCGACGATTTCCCCATCAGCAAAACCCTGGTCCCTCCCCTGACCACCATCCGTCAGGATATCGACGAAAAGGCGCGGCAAACCTGCCGGATTTTGCTGGATCGGCTGAAAAATCCCGGTTCCCCCACCGAAAACCTCTGTCTGGACGTAGCTTTGACAGAGCGAAAATCCGTAAAGGAGTGCAATCCATGATCCGCATTACCGGCGCCCGGGAAGGCAACTTAAAAAACCTGTCCCTGGACATTCCCAAAAATAAACTGGTAGTTTTTACCGGGCTTTCCGGCTCCGGCAAATCCACCCTGCTCATCGACGTATTGTTTACGGAATGCCAGCGGCTGTATCTGGAGGCCATGGGGATGCAGGGAATCCGAAAGCCGGAAGTGGAACGCATCGACGGCGCGTCCCCTGCGGTCCTGACCCCCCAGTCCCAGAACAGTTACAGCGCCAATCCCCGTTCCACCGTCGGGACGGTTTCCGACCTGTATACGGATCTGCGGATGCTCTATGAAAAGCTGGGCGTCCGGGACTGTCCGGAATGCGGCAGGGCTTTTTCCTCCGCCGACGCTTTGGAAGAGACGAAAGGGTCCGGGGACGATTTTGTCGTCTGGCAGTACTGTCCCCACTGTGGGAAAAAACTGGACAAACTCACCCGGAGCCACTTTTCTTTCAACACTGCCATTGGGGCCTGCCCGGTCTGCCAGGGCCTGGGCGTACGCTGCGACGTCCGCAGGCAAGCGGCCGTAGACGAATCTCTTTCTTTGGAAGAAGGGGCTGTCCGGTACTGGGAAAAGCAGTACGGGGACTGGCAGGTTTCCGTCCTGAAAAAGGCGTTCGCCCACTACGGCCTGCCTTTTTCCCCTTCCCTGCCGGTGAAGGATTTTTCCGCCCTGCAAAAAGCCCTTTTGCTGGAAGGGGCGGACAGTCCCAAAATACGGGACGCGTTTCCCCAAATCCTTCCGCCCAAAACCGCTGCCGACGGCCGGTTTGAAGGGGTCTTCCCCATCCTGCGCCGCCGTCTGGCCCAAAAAGAGGAAAAAGGACAGGACACCGCAGCCCTGCGTCCGTATTTTGAAACCGTCTCCTGCCCGGAATGCGGCGGGGAACGGCTCAATGCCGAAAGCCGGGCCGTCACCGTAAACGCTGTCCGTCTTCCCGAACTTTCCCGGCTGTCTTTCCAGCAGCTTCTGGCATGGGTACAAAAGCTGGAGGGATCCCTTCCCCCAAAACACAGGGCGCTGGCGGAGGTCTATCTGACGGATCTGTCCACGAAGCTGAGCCGCTTTCTCCAGGTGGGGCTGGGCTATCTTTCTTTGGACCGCCGGACGTCTACCCTGTCCGGCGGGGAGCTGCAGCGGATGCGGCTGGCCGCGGTGCTGGATTCCCGGCTCTCCGGGGTCATCTATATCCTGGACGAGCCCACCGCAGGGCTGCATCCTTCCGATACCCGGGGGCTTCTCCGGATCCTGAAAAGTCTGCGGGATCTGGGCAATTCCGTCCTGGTCATCGAGCACGATCCCGACGTCATGGCAGCGGCCGACTATCTTGTGGACCTGGGGCCGGGCGCAGGAAGGCTGGGCGGCGAAGTGACAGCGCAGGGGACTCCCAATGAGGTCCGCTCCTGCCCCTCTTCCCTGACCGCCCGGTGGCTGGACCGCGCTTTCCCGGTGAAATCCGCATTCCGGAAAGCTTCGGGGGAAATCCGGATCCTGGGCGCCTCCCGGTTTAATCTGCAAAACCTGTCCCTCTCCATCCCCACGGGCTGTCTGGTCTCCGTTACCGGCCCTTCCGGTTCAGGCAAAACCACCCTTGTATTTGAAGTGCTTGCGGCCGCGGCATCCGATCCGGCCTGTACTTCTGTCCGGGGTCTGGAACAGTTTTCCCGGATCGTCCGGGTCAATCAGTCCCCCATCCTGCGCACGAAGCGTTCCAATCCCGCCACCTGGTCCGGGGCCTGGGACCGGATCCGCGCCCTTTTTGCCGCTTCCGACGGCGCGAAACAGCGGCATCTGACCGCCCGGGATTTTTCCTTCAATTCTCCCGGCGGGCGGTGCGAAACCTGCGGCGGGCTGGGCACGGTGGACAACCATCTGCTCTTTTTTGCGGATACGCAGGTGGTCTGTCCCGTCTGTCACGGCCGGCGGTTTCATGAAGAGGTGCTTTCCGTTTCTTTCCAGGGACTTTCCATCCTGGACGTCCTGGACCTTTCCGTGTCCGAAGCGGCCGGATTTTTCCGAAAGGACCGGGTTCTGACCCGGATTTTGGGCCTTTTGCAGGAAGTCGGTCTGGGCTATCTTAAGCTGGGGCAGCCCCTTACCACCCTCTCCGGCGGGGAGCTGCAGCGGCTGAAGCTGGCCGGGGAACTGTTAAATGTGAAAAAAGGGGAGCGGACCCTGTATCTGTTGGACGAGCCCACCACGGGCCTGCATCCGGAGGATGTGGAACATTTCCTGCTTCTGGCGGACCGATTGGCAGACGCGGGCAATTCCGTCATCGTGGTGGAACACAACCGTCAGGTAATCGCCCACAGCGACTGGATCATCGATCTGGGCCCGGGCGGAGGGGACCGGGGCGGACGGCTGATGTTTTCCGGAACGCCTGCCGCCTTTTTTGACCGGCAAAGCAAAAGGGAATGAGCGTCAGGACCGGCGCTGCCTTATGGGCGAGTGCGCATCACCGTTGCTTTTTATAGGGGCTATGAAAAAACTGTTGTCAGCACCGGGTGTGGTCCTAAGGCGTGAAATGCAAGTTCTGACCACAGCAATCCGGAATGGTGTGTGGTCACAAAGCAAGGAATGCAAAACCTGACCACAGCCTTCCGGAAAAGTATGTGGCCACAAGGCAGGAAATGCAAGACCTGACCACAGCCTTCCGGGAAAGCATGTGGTCACAAGGCAGGAAATGCAAAAATTCTGTGAAGATGTGGATTAAAACGGATTACGGACTCTTCGGAGTCCGTTTTCTGTTTTTAGGGCATAAAAACGGAGCCGCTGCTCCATAGATTTCTCTATTTTGCAACGGCCCCTGAAGTTTTCCGGCGGATTTTCAAGCGCCTTAAATTTCGATCAGTTCGTACTCGCTGTTTCCGATCCCGATTTTCACCGCGTGCTCAATGCAGGATTTCCAGTTGGTCTGGGGCGCGGAATCCGTAAAGTGGTCGTGATGTACGTGGGGCATCCGGTCCAGCTGGGAGCCGGAGATCACCGGCTGGCGGTTCACCGCGTCGGCGCAGGCCAGGTCCAGGGCCACCGGGTCGAAAGAAGCGAACATCCCCACGTCCGGAACGATGGGGATATCGTTCTCCGCATGGCAGTCGCAGTTGGGCGACACGTCGATGACCAGGCTGATATGGAAATGGGGGCGGCCCGCCAGTACGGCCTTGCTGTACTCCGCGATCTTGCAGTTTAGGATATCGTTGCTCTCGTCGCTGGCAGGACAGACCGCATCCATGGGACAGACGCCGATGCAGCGGCCGCAGCCCACGCATTTGTCATGGTCAATAAAGGCCTTCCCGTCCGTAATGCGGGGCGCGTCATGGGCGCAGATCTTGGCGCAGCGGCCGCAGCCTACGCATTTGTCCTGATTCACATAGGGCTTGCCCGCGCTGTGCATCTCCATCTTGCCGGCCCTGGAACCGCAGCCCATGCCGATATTTTTCAGGGCGCCGCCGAAGCCCGTGGCTTCATGGCCCTTGAAGTGGCTTAAAGAAATGAACACATCCGCGTCCATAATGGCCCTGCCGATTTTGGCTTCCTTTACATATTTCCCGCCCTCTACCGGCACCAGCTCCTCATCCGTTCCCTTCAGACCGTCCGCGATGATCACATGACAGCCCGTGGAAAAGGGGGAAAACCCGTTGACATAGGCCGTATCCAGATGGTCCAGCGCATTTTTGCGGCCGCCTACATACAGGGTGTTGCAGTCTGTCAGAAAAGCCTTGCCCCCCAGCTCTTTGACCACCTTTACCACCACCGCCGCATAATTGGGCCGCAGGTAAGCCAGGTTGCCCGGCTCCCCGAAGTGGATCTTGACGGCCGCGTACTTGTTGGTAAAGTCGATGTCCCCGATGCCCGCGGTCTTAATCAGGCGCTCCAGCTTCTGAGGCAGGTTTTCGCTGAAGGTAGTGTGCAGATTCGTGTAATAAACCTTTGATTTTGCCATAACGCCCTCCTGAAATAGATGTTTTTTCCAGTATAATCCTACCGGGCTGTCAGGTCAATTCTTCTGCTTCCCAGTTTTTTTGCCAGATGGAAATTGTGGGTAATGACCGCGATTCCCAGATTCCTCTTTTTCGCTTCTTTGAGCACCGTTTCCCAGATCTGCGCCTGGGTAATCCCGTCCAGCATGGTGCTGATCTCATCGCAGACCAGGTAGTCCGCGCCGGAAAGAAGGGCCCTGGCCACGCAGAACCGCTGCAGCTCCCCTCCGGAAAGCTCTCCCGCAAACCGGTCCAGCCACGCCCGCTCGATCCCAAACTCCCCCAGCCTGTCTTCCTGCAGCTTCCCGCTTTCCTCCAGCACCTTCCGAAGTTTCCACCTGGGGTTAATGGCTTCCTGCGGATGCTGGCAAATCAGCTGCACCGGGCAGGGCCCCCTTGTGGGAAGGGGCTTTCCGTCCGCCAGGATTTCCCCCTTGTCCGGGGTCTGCCAGCCTGCCAGAAGCCTGGCCAGGGTGGTTTTCCCATAGCCGCTGGGTCCCGTCACGGCCACGCATTCCCCTCTTTCGATGGTCAGGCTGCAGTCTTCCAAAACCCAGGGGGATTTTCTGGTGTAGCGAAAGAAAACGTTTTTTGCTTCAAGCGCCATCATAGCACCTCACTTCCCCGCCCCGCACGGTCCGCACCGGCGGCAGCGCCGTTTCGCACCGGGCCGTCCGCAGGGGGCAGCGGGGCGCGTACGGACAGCCCCCGGGCAAATTCCCGGCATAGGGCTGAAAACCGTTTACAGGCCGAAAACCGTTTTGAGGCAGGGACTCCCAGAGGGCCCTGGAATACGGATGGCGCAGGGCGTCCGGGCCGTTTTGAAAGTCCGATGCCCGGGCGGTTTCCACCGTGGTTCCCGCATAAAATACCGCCACCCGGTCGGCAAATTCCACCGCCAGGTCCAGATCGTGGGTAATGAGCAAAACCGCCCGCCCTTCCTCTGCCATCTCCCGGAACATCCGCAGCGCTTCCAGCGCCTGTTCCAGGCTCATGCCCGGCGTCGGTTCGTCGGCAAGGATCAGTTCCGCTTCCGTCAGAAGCGCCGTGGAAACCAAAACCCGTCTTGCCATGCCCCCGGACAGCTGGAAAGGGTACAGGTTTTCCGTTTTTCCGGGAAGCCCCAGACGCCGGAATATATCCCTCCTTTTTTGCGTAAGACCGGTTCCGCCCTGTCCGTCCGCCTGCTTCCCTGTTTTCATCAGCGGATCCAGGAAGGTAACGGACTGGGGAACCAGGGCGATCTTTTTGCCCCGAAGCTGCTTTTGCCTCTCCGGCGTCAGCTCTTTTCCCCGGTACAAAATCTCTCCCCCGGTGACGGCGTTTAACGGCAGCATCCCCAGGATGGCTAAAGCAAGGAGACTCTTCCCGGAGCCGGAAGAACCCACAACCGCAAGGATTTCCCCGGGATACACGGTCAGATGCAGGTTGGAGATGACCTGCAGCCGGGTCTGTCCCATCCGGCTGTCATATCGTTGGAACGAGACGCCAAAGTCCCGGATGCTCAACAGGCTTTCCCTGTTTTCTGTCATTGATTTTCTCCTTTCATTCCTGCGCGGTAACCGGATCCAGCACCCGGCGCAGCTGTTCCCCCAGCCGGTCCATCAAAAGCACCACGCCCAGAAGCGCGGCCCCCGGCAATACGGCGGGCCACCACATTCCCGCAGAAAGATAGCGCATGCTTTCGGACAGGATGATCCCGATGGCCGGCTGTTCCGGCGGAAGGCCGTAGCCCAGGAAGGACACGGACGCTTCATGCAAAATGGCATGGGGAAACAGAAGCACAAGCCCCGCCAAAAACTGGGGGCCAAGATGGGGAAACAGGTGATGAAGCAAAATCCAGCCGCCGGATTTTCCCAGTCTGCGGGAAACCATAATATACGGCCGGGATCTTTGCTGCAGCACTTCCCCCCGTACAAGGCGCGCCAGGCTGCACCAGTGGGTGGCGGCGATACCGGCCAAAAGCCCTGTCATGCCCCGCCCCAGGGCAAAGGAAATCAGGAGGATCAGCACCGTATGGGGAATCCCCATCACCAGGTCAATGATCCAGTTTACCGCTGCGTCCACCTGCCTGGAGCCCATGGCCGAAGCGATTCCCACCAGCAGGGCGATCCCCGCGCTGACCCCGGAAGCCACGATTCCCACCGTAATGCTCACGGACAGCCCCTTAAGCGTCCGGGCAAGCAAGTCCCTGCCCAGTGCGTCCGTCCCGAAAGGATGGGACAAACACGGCGGCCTTCCCGCTTCCAGGAAACTTCCTTCCACCGCTTTTTCGGGAATCAGAAGCCCCAGGGCATAAATGAGAATCAAAACCCCCGCCAGTCCGGCTGCCAGCACAAGCAGTTTTGTCCTTTGATTTTTCCGTTTCATCCTGTTTTCTCCCCCTCCCCCATCTGCGGGTCAATGACCCCGTAAAGCAGATCCGCGGCCAGGTTCCCTGCGCAGACAAAAAGGGCGGAAAACAGGGTAATGCCCAAAAACAGGGGGACGTCGGCGTTTAGGCCCGCCTCCGAAACCGCGCTGCCAAGCCCCGGGTAGCTGAAAACCGTTTCCGCCAGCACCGAACCCCCGAACAGTTCCGAAAAGGAGGAAAACTGCAGAGTAACCGCCGGAAGGAGGATATTCCTCAAACCGTGGCGGCGCAGGATCGTCCACTCCCCTTCCCCCCTCGCCCGGGCAAACAGGACATAGTCGCTTTCCAGCACGTCGATCAGCTTCTGCCGGGTATGCAGGGCGATATTGGCAAAGGAGGTCAGGCTCAAGGTGGCTGCGGGCAGGACCAGGTGGCGGACCTTCTGCCAGACCGTCACCTCTTCCTTCAGCGCTCCCACCGGGGCGGAAAATCCTACGGGAAGCCAGCCCAGCCATACGGAAAATACCAGCAAAAGAAGCAGGCCCAGCCAGAAGGCGGGGGTGGAACTTAGCACATAGCACACTTTTTTGAGAAGTTTATCCGGACCTTTGTCCCGGTACATCCCCATCACGCAGCCCAGCAAAAATCCCACGATTCCTGCCAGCGCCCAGGCGCAGCCCATAAGCGCCAGGGAATTGCGGAACCGTTCCCCGATGATCTGCGCCACCGGCCTGCGGTAGAGGAGGGATTCTCCCAGATTCCCGCACAAAAGCTGTCCCAGCCAGGAAAAATACCGTTCCAGCAGCGGCTTTTCCACGCCCCAGAACGCTTCGATCTGCGCCCTTTGTTCCGGGGAAACAGCGGTCCCCAGGCCGAGGATATACTGCTGCACCGGATCGACGGGGGAAGCGCTGATGAGGGCAAAGGAAATCGCGCTCACCGCAAACAACAAAGAAACCGTCCTGATACAAAGGAAAATTGCTTTTTGCAGGCGCTTCATTGTGTCCACTCCCACTCCTGCAGGTTCTGGATCAGCGGCAGTCCATGGCCGTGGCCGTGGATGGGCTGCTCCCCGATGGACAGCCCGTCCCGGACATAGGTGACATGGTCCAGGTTGACGATCCACACCCAGGGGCAGCGGCCTTTCATGGCTGTGCCGTCCTTTCCGTCCCACTGCACTTTCTTCCAGTTTTCATTGGCTTCTTCCGGCGTCAGGGCCTGCAGCGCGGCGTCCAGATAGGCATCCGTCGTCTCGTCCGCATACCCTTCCGGATTGTAAAAATCGTCCAGGAAAGCGCCCTCGGAGCGATACAGGTAATAGGTTTCATTGGGAATGGACGAGCCCCATCCCATGACCACTGCCTCGGAAAACATCCGCCGGGAAAGGTCGTCCCAACTGGTCCCTTCCACATGGATTTGGATGCCGATTTGACGGACCTGTTCCGCCGCCGCCATAGCCACTGCCTGCCGGACGGAATCCCCCGCAGGATAAATGCAGGAAAATTCCGCTTTCAGCCCGTCCTTTTCCACAATGCCGTCCCCGTCCGTATCCGCCCAGCCGGCCTTTGCCAGAAGCTGCGCGGCGTATTCCGGATCCGTTTCTATTTTTGCTTCCGGGTTGTTCCAGGGCATCCCGTCGTTTTCCGAATAGGCGGGACGGCCGAAACCGTTTAAAACCACGTCCACGATCTGCTGCCGGTCAATGGCGTAAGCAACGGCCTGCCGGATTTCCGGATGGCAGGTAACGTCGTTGCCGATGGGCGCGCCGCTTTCCGTGGTCTTTCCTTTCGCCGGGACCATGGGAAGGGTAAAGCCCCGGTTATCCGCAGAAGGGATGGCCTCCACATGGTAGCCCGGCGCTTCCGTCTTTCCCAGGGTTGGGGTGGAATAGGCCACGTCCACCTCTCCCGCCAGTACCGCCGCCAGCGCGGCGTCCTCGGACATGAATACTACCGTCACCCGTTTGATGGACGGGACTTGTCCGTAATAATTTTCATTGGCTTCAAAGACAATCTGTTCCTGGGGCCTCCATTCCACAAAGCGGTAGGGACCGGAACCGACGGGATTGACCCCGTAGTCTTTTCCGTAGGCGTGCTCCGGCACGATGCCGATGGAAGCCACCGTGTTTAAGAAAATGGAAGTGGGGCGCAGCAGGGTCACTTCCACCGTGGTTTCATCCAGGGCCCGGGCGCTTTCCATATAGGTCAGATCCACCGACCCCTGGGCTTTTTTTGCCGTTTCCAGGGTAAAGGCCACATCTTTAGCCGTCACCGGTTCGCCGTCGGTAAAAAACGCATCGTCCCGCAGGGTAAACGTCCAGGTCAGGCCGTCTTCGGACACGCTGTAGCCTGTGGCCAGATCGTTTTCAAAGGACAGCCCGGCCGTATAGCGCACCAGGGTGCTCTGGACAATGGGCGCGTTCCCGTGTCCCCACCCTTTTGTGGGATCCAGCGTTTCCGGCTCGGAACCGATGGCGATGATCACGCTGTCCCGGCCTTCCCCCTGGACCTGTCCTTGCGCTTGAGCCTGTCCTTGCGCTTGAGCCTGTCCTTGCGCTTGAGCCTGTCCGCAGCCTCCTGCGGCCAGCGCCATCAGGACGGCCAGCGCAAGGGACAGGACGCTGCCTGCCTTTATGGCCT
>CALWGP010000045.1 GCA_944380095.1 uncultured Lachnospiraceae bacterium
GGCTTGTGGGCGCACGGCAAGAAAAGGGGAAGCAGACCACAGAGAAACGGAAAAGGATGTGGTCCCAAGGTAAGAAAGGTGAAGCAGACCACAGAGAACCGGAAAGGCATGTGGTCCCAAGGCAAGAAAGGGAAGGCTGACCACAGAGAATCGGAAAAGGATGTGGTCCCAAGGCAAGAAAAGCAAAAATCCTGTGAAGGAGGGCAGATACAGGGAAATTTCATCCGCAAAAATACAAATTCAGACGAGGGCGGAAAAAACGCCCGCGATATGCTATGATAGAGGAAGAAAACAGGAAAAGAAAACCGGCGTGGCGGCCAAGGGGCCGCAGCGAGGAGGGCATTTGGAAAAAGCGTATAAACTGGCGTTCGGCGAGGGTCATGGGGGCGATCTGTATATGACCTGCTGCGGCTGTTCCAGGACGGAACCGCTGCACCGTTTCGGGCCGGCCTTAAAGCCCCATTATCTGATCCATTACGTACTCAGCGGGAAGGGGATTTTCCGGCTGGAGGGGGAGGAGTATCCGCTGGAAGCAGGGTACGGTTTTTTGATCGAGCCCGGACAGATGAGCTTTTATCAGGCGGACGAAAAGGAACCCTGGACCTATATCTGGGTGGGATTTGCCGGGGACAGGGCGGCGGAATACGTCGTAGGGCTGGGCCTTTCGTCCCGGCACCCGGTCTTTCGATCCGAAAATTCGGACGAGCTTTACGGCATTGTGCGGGACATGATGGATCATAATACGTCGGGAACGGCCAACGAATGGAGACGAAACGGCGATCTGCAGGTCTTTCTTTCCGTAGTGGCCCAGAGTGTGCCGGTTTCCAGACAGGAAGAGGAGGATCGGGCAAACCGGTACGTCCGCCGGGCGGTGGAGTTCATTCAGCGCAACTACTGCAACCCCATCCGGGTGACGGACGTGGCGGATTATGTCTGTGTCAACCGCAGCTACCTGTACACTTTGTTTGAAAATTCCCTGGGAATGTCCCCCCAGCAGTTTCTGGCCACCTGCCGACTGACCAGGGCGGCGGAGCTGTTAAAGATTCCGGATCTGCCGGTGGAGAGCATTGCGTTTTCCTGCGGCTATCAGGATCCGCTGGTGTTCACCCGGGCATTCCGGCAGAAAAACGGCATTTCCCCTTCCGCCTACCGCAGGCAGATGAAGGAAGACGAAAACCGGTGGAACCGGGAACATTTAAAGCAGGTGGAGGATTTCATTGCCAAAGTGGGACGGCTGGAGCCGGGCGGGGAACCGTAAAGACAAGCCGGACGGGACGGCAGGACGGCAAGACAGTGACAGGACGTTTCCAACATTTTGTCAGGTAAACATAACATCCTTGTCTGGCTGCAAGGCGTTTTTTATGACAAGATAACAGACAGAAAGAAGGAAACTTCCGGCAGCGGGGCGGCCGGAAAACAGGGAAAAATCAAAACCAGACCATACGGGAGGAACAGGTCATGAAAGAACAGCTTTTACAGAAATTCGGGGAAATTTTCGGGGATACCGAAGGGGCGGAAGTTTATTTTGCGCCGGGACGGGTCAACCTCATCGGAGAACATACGGATTATAACGGGGGCCATGTATTCCCCTGCGCGCTGACCATCGGGACCTATGGGGTGGCAAGGAAGAGGAAAGACAAAAAGCTTCGTTTTTATTCCATGAACTTTGACCGCCTGGGGGTACTGGAATCCTCGGTGGAAAAGATAAAGCCGGAAAAGGAAGCGGGATGGACCAATTATCCCAAGGGCGTGATCTGGGCGTTTGGACAGAAAGGGTATGAGGTTACGGAAGGCATGGACCTGATGCTGTTTGGCAACATTCCAAACGGTTCCGGCCTGTCTTCCTCCGCTTCCGTGGAGGTGCTTACGGGCTTTATCCTGCGGGATCAGTACGGATTTTCCATTTCCAATGAAGAGCTGGCGCTGATCGGCCAGTTTTCCGAGAACCGGTTTAACGGGGTCAACTGCGGGATCATGGATCAGTTTGCCATTGCCATGGGCAAAAAGGACAACGCCATCTTTTTGGATACGGCGGCCATGGAGTTTGAATATGCGCCCATCCGGCTGGAAGGGGCGAAGCTGGTCATCGCTTGCAGCAACAAAAAGCGGGGTCTGGGAGATTCCAAATATAATGAAAGAAGAAGCGAGTGCGAGACGGCGCTGGCCCAGCTGCAGCAGGTAATCGGCATCGAAACTTTGGGCGATTTGAATGAAGAGCAGTTCGAACTGTACAAGGGCGCCATCAAAGACGAAGTGTGCCAAAAGCGCGCCCGTCATGCGGTGTATGAAAACCGGAGGACCGTCCGGGCGGTGGAAGCGCTGAAGCAAAACGATATCGAAGCCTTCGGCCGGCTGATGAACGAATCCCACATTTCTTTGCGGGACGATTACGAAGTTACCGGCGAGGAACTGGATACCCTGGTGGAAGAAGCCTGGAAAGTGGACGGGGTCATCGGATCCCGGATGACCGGGGCAGGGTTCGGAGGCTGCACGGTGAGCATTGTAAAGGACGAAGCCATTGATGCCTTCCGGGAAAAAGTGGGACAGGCATACTTAAAGAAGATCGGATACGCGGCCGATTTCTATGCGGTACAGATCGGCGACGGCCCGGTGAAGCTGTAAATTTTTGCCCGGGACAAAACTTACAAAAAGGAAGATCGAAGCGAGAGGAAAGCGAGAGGAAATGATTCAGGAAAAAATCCGTGAACTGGTAAACTATGGGCTGCTCACCGGACTTGTGGAGCCGGAGGACGAGGTGTACACCACAAACCGCCTGCTGGAGCTTTTTGAACTGGACGACTACGGGGAACCGTTTGGGACGTGTCCCGCTTTTTGTAAAGAAGAGAGGGACAGGGCCGTAGCGGCCCTTCCCAAAATCCTGGAAGATATGCTGGATTACGCGGCCCAAAAAGGGATTCTGAAAGAGGACGGGGTGGTTTACCGGGACCTGATGGATACGAAAATCATGGGCTGCCTGGTGGGGCGTCCCTCGGAGATCATCCGCCGGTTCTGGCGGGAATACGAAAAATCGCCGGAAGCGGCTACGGATTATTTCTACCGGTTCAGCCAGGATACGGACTACATCCGCCGCTATCGGATCTGCCGGGATGAAAAATGGGTGGCGCCTACCCAGTACGGGGACCTGGATATTACCATCAATCTTTCCAAACCGGAAAAAGATCCCAGGGCCATTGCGGCAGCGAAGCTGGCAAAACAGGGCGGATATCCCAAATGCCTGCTTTGCCGGGAAAATGAAGGCTATGCCGGACGGGTGAACCATCCTGCCAGGCAGAACCACCGCATTATTCCCATTGAGATCAACCAAAGCCGCTGGGGATTCCAGTATTCCCCTTACGTTTACTACAATGAACACTGCATTGTGTTTCATTTCGAGCATACGCCCATGAAAATCGAACGGGCGACTTTTGTCAAACTCTTTGATTTTGTGAAACAGTTTCCTCATTATATGCTGGGATCCAACGCGGACCTGCCCATTGTGGGAGGCTCCATTTTAAGCCACGACCATTTCCAGGGGGGCCGTTATGAATTTCCCATGGCAAAGGCCGGGGTGGAAAAGACCTTTTTTGTCAAAGGATTTGAGGACGTGCAGGCCGGGATCGTCAAATGGCCCATGTCCGTTATCCGCCTGTCCGGAAAGGACGCGGACCGCATCATCGACCTGGCGGATGTGATCCTGAAGGCATGGAGGGGTTATACTGACGAATCCTGCTTTATTTTTGCCCGGACGGATGGGGAGCCCCACAATACTATTACGCCCATTGCCAGAAAGCGGGGGGAGAATTTTGAACTGGATCTGGTGCTGCGCAACAACATCACCACGAAAGAACATCCCCTGGGCGTTTTCCACCCCCATGCAAACCTGCACCACATTAAAAAAGAAAATATCGGCCTGATCGAAGTCATGGGGCTGGCGGTGCTGCCCGCCCGCTTAAAAGGGGAAATGGCGGCGCTGGAAGAAGCCATCCTGCAAGGAAACGATCTTCACAGCGATGAAACGCTGGCAAAACACGCGGACTGGGTGGAAGGATTCCTCCCCCGGTACCCGGAAGTAAACGCGGATAACATCCATTCCATCATCCGGAAAGAAATCGGCCTGGTTTTCATGCAGGTGCTGGAGGACGCCGGCGTTTACAAAAGGACACAACAGGGGCGGGAAGGGTTTGAGCGTTTCCTGGACTCTCTGGATAAAGGATAAACCCTGCCGCTTTTATCGCATTTTGCCGAAGCCGTCCGGAATTTCTTCCCGTCCTTCGGGAAAAAGCCCGATGCAAAGCACCGTTCTTTGTGTTAAAATAGACGGGAATACGGAGGAAGGTTGAAAGCATGAAATTTTTACTGGCGGCACTGAACGCAAAATATATCCATTCCAATCCTGCGATTTACAGCCTGCGGGCCTACGCGGCGGCAAAGTCCCCGGAGGCAGAGCGGGAGGTGGAACTGGCCGAATATACCATCAATCAGAAACCTGAGGACATTCTGGCGGATCTCTATGGGAGAAAGCCGGATGTCGTCGGGTTTTCGTGCTATATCTGGAACTGGCGCATGGTCCGAAAGCTGGTCCGGGAACTGCATAAAATCCTCCCGGATTTGCCCATCTGGCTGGGCGGTCCGGAAGTTTCTTTCCGCGCGGAAGAAATCGCCCGGGAAGAAAGGGCGGTTACCGGCATTATGACAGGGGAAGGGGAAGAAACCTTTTCCCAGGTGCTGGAGTATTACCGGGAGAAGGAGAACGGGGCAGGCAGGAAGATCCGGATGCAGATCGCGGCCTTCTGGCCCGGGGCGGCGGAGACGTCCGGGCTGCATTCCATTGCAGGCCTTGTTTTCCGGGACGGCGTTTCCGGCGAAATCGTAAAAACCGGCGCCCGCATGCTGACCGATTTAAACGCCATTCCCTTTTTCTACCGGGATATGACGGATTTTGAAAACCGGATCGTTTACTATGAATCCAGCAGGGGCTGTCCCTTCAACTGCAGTTACTGCCTTTCTTCCGTGGACAAAACCCTCCGCCTGCGGGACCTGGAACTGGTGAAAAAAGAACTGCAGTTTTTCCTGGACCGGAAGGTGGAACAGGTGAAGTTCATCGACCGGACGTTTAACTGTAATCACCGCCACGCGCAGGAAATCTGGAACTATATCCTGGAACACGATAACGGCGTTACCAATTTTCATTTTGAAATCGCGGCGGACCTTCTGGACGGGGCCGAACTTTCCCTGCTTTCCAAAATGCGTCCCGGCCTGGTACAGCTGGAAATCGGCGTGCAGTCCATCAACTCCAGGACCCTGCGGGCCGTGCGCCGCTATGCAAACTTAGAACGGCTGCGGCATACGGTGGTGCGCATCCACGCGGAGCACAATATCCATGTCCATCTGGACCTGATTGCGGGACTGCCCGAGGAAGATATGGCGAGCTTTGCCAGGTCCTTTGACGCGGTTTATACCATGCGGCCCCAGCAGCTGCAGCTGGGATTTTTAAAGCTTCTGAAAGGTTCTTACCTGGAAGAAACGGCGGACGTCTGGGGGATCGTGGCCCAAAGCGAGCCGCCCTATGAGGTTTTGTATACAAAATGGCTTTCCTATGACGATATCATCCGCCTGAAGCGGGTGAAAGAAATGGTGGAGCTTTATTATAACAGCGGCCAGTTCACCCGGGTGCTTCCCCTGCTGGAACTGCACTTTAAAAGCCCATTTGCCCTGTTTTCGGCGCTGGCGGATTATTACGAAAAGAAAGGGTATCGCAGGAACAGCCCTTCCAGGGAATACCGCTACCAGGTGCTGCTGGACTTTGCAAAACAGGCGGATCCTACGCATGCGCAGCTGTACCGGGAACTGCTGGTTTATGACCTGTATCTGAGGGAAAATGTCAAGAGCCGTCCCGCCTTCGCGGGCGAGGGGACGGACACCGGAAAGCTGGCGGCGTGTTTTGCGCAGGGGGAAAAACTGCCCAGGAGCCAGTTCCATATCGAACTTTTCACCTGGCCGGTGGACCGGCAGGCCTGGGAACTGGCAGAGCTGTTTGAACGCTGCAGCAGGGAAGGGAAAGTGCCGGAGGAAAAAACGGCGATCTTTTTCGATTACCGGCAGCGCAGCCCGCTGGATTACAATGCCCTTTCCGGCAGGATTGCGCCGGAGGAAAACAAACGGGAGGAGTCAAAATGAACGCGCATACAAAAGCGATCCTGGATCTTTTGGACGAGCGCTACGGGACGGAGTATGTCTGCTATCTGGCCCATGAAAACGCATGGCAGCTTCTGATCGCCACCATTTTAAGCGCCCAGTGTACGGACGCCAGGGTAAACCTTGTAACAAAGGATCTGTTTGTAAAATATCCTTCCGTAGAAGCGCTTGCCAACGCGGACTTAAAGGAACTGGAGCA
Organism: uncultured Lachnospiraceae bacterium; assembly: GCA_944380095.1. Classification (GTDB taxonomy): domain Bacteria; phylum Bacillota; class Clostridia; order Lachnospirales; family Lachnospiraceae; genus Gallintestinimicrobium. The sequence goes on from CALWGP010000045.1 coordinate 6,395, forward strand.
GGATATCCGGTCCACGGGTTTTTACCATAACAAAGCCAAAAACATCATCGCCTGCTGCAGGGACCTGGTGGAAAAATTCGGGGGAGAAGTGCCTTCCTCCCTGGAAGACCTGACTTCCCTGGCAGGGGTGGGAAGAAAGACGGCCAACGTGATTCGGGGAAACATTTTCCATGAGCCCAGCGTGGTGGTGGATACCCATGTAAAGCGGATTTCCAAAAAGCTGGGCCTGACAAAGGAAGAGGACCCGGTGAAGGTGGAGATGGAGCTGATGAAGGTCCTTCCCAAAGACCACTGGATTTTATACAACATCCAGATCATCACCTTGGGCAGGCAGATCTGCAAGGCGCCCACCCCAAAGTGCGGCGAGTGTTTCCTGACGGAGCACTGCAGGGATTATCAGGCCCGCATGAAGAAAGCGGCAAAGAAAAAAGGGAGTGGGGCGCATGAGTGAACCGGTACAGGACTATGTCTGCCTGGATCTGGAAACCACGGGCCTGCGGCCCAAATTTGACAAAATCATAGAAATCGGCGCGGCCCGGGTGAGGAAAGGGGAGATCGAAGAAACCTTTGAAACCTTCGTGCGTCCGGGAATCGCCCTGCCGGGGCAAATCACAGAGCTGACGGGGATCGAAGAAAAGGATCTGCAGGACGCGCCCGCCATCGGGGAGGTGCTGCCCGGATTTCTGGATTTTTGCCGGGACCTGCCCTTCCTCGGGCACAATATCGGATTTGACTATGCCTTTTTGAAGCGCGCGGCGGTCAACGCCGGCCTGGAACTGGAACGCAGCGCCATCGATACCCTGAAACTGTCCAGGAAGTTCCTTGCGGACCTGCCGGGCAGACGGCTGTCCGATCTGTGCGCCTATTACCGGATCCCGCTGCGCAGTCACAGGGCCCTTTCGGATGCCTGCGCCGCCCATTTCCTTTATAGACGGCTGTGCGGGGAGTTTTACCGGGAGCAAGATTTTGCCCCCGTCCCCCTTTCGTGCAGGGTTAAAAAAGAAGGACCGGCGACGAAAGCGCAGAAAGAACGGCTGCAGCGGCTGTGCGACCGATACGGGATCCGGCCGGATTTTGATCCCGGACTGCTGACGAAAAATGAAGCAAGCCGTCTGATTGATCGGATTCTTGCGGCACATGGAATCTTGCAAAAGTAAAAGAAGTGCATTATAATGGTCAGAAGACTTGGAAACCGGGAAGCCGCAGCGCGGCGGACTTACTGAAACGGAGGAAAAAGTGTTCAATTTTCATAACCAGAAAACCAAAAAGATCGTATCGTCCGTGATCATCCTCATCCTTGTGCTGGCGATGATCGTCCCCACCCTTTTATCATTCCTGTAAAAGGGCGTTTGCAAAGAAAGGATCCATCCATGAAAAAATTGGGATTGAAATTGGCCGGAATGGCGCTTTTTGCGATGCTGTGCATGCTGACGCCGGGGCGGGAGGCGCTGGCGGCGCCGGACGACACCATCCCCCAGGGCGTGTCCGCGGCGGGGACAGACCTTTCCGGGATGACCCGGGAAGAAGCGGCGGCGGCTATCGGCGCCTATGTGTCTTCCCTGGGCGCGCAGGAAATACAGCTGACGGCCGAAGACGGCAGGAGCGTATCCGTTACCGCCGGTGCGCTGGGCCTGTCCTGGAGCAACCAGGACATTGTGGAAGAAGCGGTGAACCTGGGACGCAAAGGCAATATTGTGGCCCGCTACAAGGCGAAGCAGGATCTGGAGCATAAGGGCCGGGACTATGAAATCGAGCTGGAGTTTGACCGGGACGCCATTGCGGGCGTGGTGGAAGAACAGTGCGCGCAGTTTAACCAGGAAGCGGTGGACGCCCATCTGACCCGGGTGAACGGTTCTTTTGAAGTGGAAGAAGGGCAGACCGGCTATATTGTGGATGAACCGGCCAGCGTTTCCGCCATTTACGACTATCTGACCCGGGAATGGGGCCATGCGGACGGCAGCGTCCAACTGGTAATGACCGTGGATGAACCCCAGGGGAAGGCGGAGGACCTGATGAAGGTTAAAGACGTGCTGGGCACCTTTACCACCAGCTATTCTTCTTCCGGATCTTCCCGGAGCAAGAACGTGTCCAACGGCTGCGCCCTGATCGACGGGACTACCCTGTATCCGGGGGAGACGTTTTCCACCTATGAAGCGGTGAAGCCTTTTTCGGAAGAAAACGGATATTATATGGCGGGTTCCTACTTAAACGGCAAGGTGGTGGACAGCATCGGCGGCGGTATCTGCCAGGTTTCCACCACGCTGTACAACGCGGTGCTGCGGGCGGAGCTGGAAGTGACGGAGCGGCACAACCACTCCATGATCGTCACTTACGTGGATCCTTCGGCGGACGCGGCCATCGCGGAATCCTCGGGGAAGGATTTCCAGTTTGTCAACAATACGGACTATCCGGTTTATATTGAAGGACACACGGAAAACAAGAAGATTACCTTCACCATTTACGGTGTGGAAACCAGGGATCCTAAGCGTACCGTGACCTATGAGAGCGAAGTGCTGGAAAAGAACGTGCCCCAGCAGGATGAGATCGTACAGGATCCTTCCCAGCCCGTGGGCTATATCCAGGTCAGCAGCGCCCACATCGGCTACAAGGCGCAGCTTTGGAAAGTGGTCAAAGAAGGCGGCAAAGAGGTCAGCAGGGAAAAGGTCAACAGCAGCACCTACCAGATGAGCCCCAAGACCGCTACGGTGGGCACTTCCACCGCCGATCCCAATATCAGCAATATGCTGCAGGCGGCCATTGCCACCAGCAGCATTTCGGAAGTACAAAATACCCTGGCCAATATCCAGGCGGCCCAGGAGGCGGCAGCGGCCCTGACCCCGGAACAGCTGGAGGCCATTGCACAGGCCCAGGCGGCCGCACAGCAGGCGGCGCAGGATGCCGCCGCGGGGAACTGACCCGGGCCAAAACGACGGAGAAACAGGATGCGGAAGGTTTTATGAAATCGGGAAATGTGACGGGAAATGTCTATCGACGCAGCGTTTACCACAAACTGAATCCGGAGAAAAAAGAAAAGAGCGCAGTTTCAGGGGAAAACTGCGCCTTTTTTATGCCCGGAAACTGCGCCGGGATCGCGGCCTGTATGGATCAGACCCTCTATCCGGGAGAGGACGGGGGCAGATATGCGGTATATGCGGCCGCAAACCAGGCGGCGGCTTTTGGCGTACGATATCCTTCCGGCATCCTTTTGCGGATCGCCCTTCCGCCGGGAGCGCCGGAAGAGACGCTGCAGCGCATCGTGCGGGGAGCCGGGGAAGCGGCGAAAGAGCTGGGGATTCCCGTGCTGGATACGAAGGCAGGGGTTTCTTTTGGGGTGAGGACAGCGCTGACTTCGGCCCTTGCTTTGGGAGAAACCGGGGAAGCGGAAACGGGCAGGAAACGGGGACAGGCAGCAGGGCCTTCCGAAAACCGGCAGGTGGTGATGACCAAGTGGGCCGGGCTGGAAGGCAGTGTCCTTCTGGCAAAGCTGTGCAGCGAAACGCTGCGGCAGCGCTATCCTGCCTGGCTTTTGGAAGAAGCGGAAAGGATGGAACAGTACCTGTCTGTAAGAAAAGAGGCGGCAGCCGCCGGGGAGTCCGGCGCTGACGTCATCTGCGCGGCGGCGGAAGGCGGGATTTTCCACACACTCTGGACGCTGGCGCAGCGGGCCGGTGTCGGACTGGACATCGATCTGAAACGGATCCCCATCCGTCAGGAGACGGTGGAGATCTGCAATACCCTGGACATAAACCCCTATGAGCTGTTGTCCAACGGAAGTCTTTTGTGCTTAAGCAGCCGCGGGGAAGAGCTGGTACGCTGTCTGGCGGAAGAAGGGATTTTTGCGGCGGTGATCGGAAGCGCAGTGCCCGGCAACGACCGGGTGGTCCGAAACGGGGAGGAAACCCGTTTCCTGGAGCCCGCAGGGGAAGACGAAATTTATAAAATATGGAAAACATGGCAGGAAAAGGAGCAGATATGAGAGAAGAACTGTTAAAAATCATTGAAAAAAACAGCCGCATTGATTTAAAGGAGCTGGCTGTGATCCTGGGAGTGGAAGAAATCGACGTGGTCAATGAAATGGCGGCCATGGAAGCGGAAGGGATCATCTGCGGCTATCACACCCTCATCGACTGGGAAAAGACCAGTATCGAAAAGGTATCCGCCCTCATCGAGGTACGGGTGACGCCCCAGAGGGGACAGGGATTTGACCGCATTGCGGAGCGGATTTACAAATATCCGGAGGTCAGCGCGGTTTACCTGATTTCCGGCGGATTCGACCTGCTGGTGACCCTGGAAGGCAAATCCCTGAAAGAAGTGTCCGCTTTTGTTTCCGACAAGCTGGCGCCCCTGGAAAGCATCCTGAGTACAGCCACTCATTTCATCCTGAAAAAGTATAAGGACCACGGCACCGTACTGACGAAAAAATATGAAGATCAGAGGGAGAAAATTACGCCATGAGAAATCCGCTTTCCGATAAAATCGTAACCATCAAGCCCTCGGGAATCCGGAAGTTTTTCGATATCGTCAGCGAGATGGAGGACGCCATTTCGCTGGGCGTGGGGGAACCGGATTTTGATACGCCCTGGCATATCCGGGACGAGGGCATCTATTCCCTGGAAAAGGGAAGGACTTTCTATACTTCCAATGCAGGCTTAAAAGAACTGAAGGTGGAAATCTGCAACTATCTGCGCCGCCGGTTTGGGCTGGAATACGACCCCACCCATGAAGTGCTGGTGACCGTGGGCGGTTCCGAAGCCATTGACATTGCCCTGAGGGCCATGGTAAACCCCGGGGACGAAGTGCTGATCCCCCAGCCTTCCTACGTGTCCTACGAGCCCTGCGCGGTGCTGGCGGACGCGGTGCCGGTGATTATCAACCTGAAAGCGGAGAATGAATTCCGCCTGACGGCGCAGGAACTGCTGGACGCCATTACCGACAGGACGAAGATCCTGGTGCTGCCTTTCCCCAACAACCCGACCGGGGCCATTATGGAGCGCAGCGACCTGGAAGCCATTGCAAAGGTGATCATCGAAAAGGATCTTTTCGTCATCTCCGACGAGATTTACGGGGAGCTGACCTATAAGGAAAAACATGTGTCCATCGCCGAGCTGCCGGGCATGAAGGAGAGGACCATCCTGATCAACGGGTTTTCCAAGGCATACGCCATGACGGGATGGCGGCTGGGATATGCCTGCGGCCCCGCGCCCATTATCGAACAGATGCTCAAAATCCATCAGTTCGCCATTATGTGCGCCCCCACCACCAGCCAGTACGCGGCTGTGGAAGCCATGAAAAACGGGGACGAGGACGTGGCGGAAATGAGGGAACAATATAACCAGCGCCGCCGTTATCTGATGAATGCGTTCAAAGAGATGGGGCTGCCCTGTTTTGAGCCTTACGGCGCATTTTATGTCTTTCCCTGCATTGCGGAATTTGGCATGAGCAGCGACGAGTTCGCCACCCGCTTCCTGGAAGAAGAGAAAGTGGCGGTGGTGCCCGGAACGGCCTTCGGAGACTGCGGGGAGGGATTTATCCGGATTTCCTACGCCTACTCTTTGGAAAATCTGAAAGTGGCCATCGGCCGGCTGGCGGATTTTGTGGGAAGGCTGAAAAAAGAGAAGCAGGAGGGACAAAGGTGTTAAACATCGTCCTGCATCAGCCGGAGATCCCGGCCAACACCGGCAATATCGGAAGGACCTGCGTGGCCACCGGCACGGTGCTGCACCTCATCGAGCCTTTGGGCTTTTCCCTTAGCGAAAAGCAGTTAAAGCGGGCGGGAATGGACTACTGGCATAAGCTGGATGTGCGCCTTTACATCAATTTTGCGGATTTTCTGGAAAAAAACGCGGCGGCTTTCGCCGCCGGTTCCAGACTCTGGATGGCTACCACCAAAGCCCATCGGATCTATACCCAAGCTTCCTTCGGCCCGGACGATTATCTGATGTTCGGCAAAGAAAGCGCGGGGATTCCGGAAGAAATCCTGGTGGAATACGAAAAAAGCTGTATCCGGATCCCCATGCTGGAGGAAATCCGTTCCTTAAACCTGTCCAACTCTGCGGCCATCGTCCTCTACGAGGCGCTGCGCCAGAACGGGTTTGCGGGGCTGCAGGAAGAAGGGCAGCTGCACCGGCTGACCTGGAAAGAATAGGCGCTTACTCGTCGTCCTCGTCGGCCACGGGCAGGGAAAAGATAAACTCGCTTCCCACCCCTTCCGTGCTGATCACGTTAATATTTTCATTATGGGCCTGGATGATTTCCTTTGTAATGGAAAGTCCCAGGCCCGTTCCTTTTTTGTCCTTGCCCCGGGACAGGTCCGTTTTATAGAAGCGGTCGAAAATGAGCTTCAGGCTGTCTTTGGGAATGCCGATGCCGCTGTCTTTGACCGAGAGGAATACCTTGCCGTGTTTTTCCGTGGTTTCAATTTTAATGGCGGAGTCCGGATGGGAAAATTTGATGGCGTTGTCCACCAGGTTGTAAAGGACCTGCTCGATTTTCCCGCGGTCCGCCACCACGGGAAGACGGTCGCCGGTAAGCACCAGCTCGATACCCATGCGTTTCTGGCGGCAGGTGCCCTCAAAGGAAGCGGCGGTGGAACGGATCACCTGGTTGATGTCGAAAACGGTCTTTTCCAGGGACATTCCCTTTAAATTCAGGTTGTTTAAGGTCAAAAGGCTGTTGGTCAGCTTGATCAGCCGGTCCGTTTCGTTGAGCACGATGCCCAGGTATTTCCCGTGCAGTTCGGGCGGGATGGTGCCGTCCTGCATGGCTTCCAGATATCCTTTGATGGAAGTTAAGGGGGAGCGGAAGTCGTGGGAAACGTTGGCCACGAATTTTTTCTGGTTATCCTCTCCCCGGGCCAGTTCGCTGGCCATGTAGGAAAGGGAGGCGGCCAGATAGCCGATCTCGTCCTCGCTGTCCACCTGGAACTCATAGTGCAGGTTCCCGGCGGCGTACTGCTCCGTGGCGGCGGTGATTTTGCGCAGGGGCAGGTAGACCATCTCCGTAAAAAAGATCAGGATGATCAAAGACAACAGGAAGAAGATGACCAGCATGATATAGGAAATATTTAAAAGGCTTTCGCTGGAAGCGCGGATGGAGGCGATGGAGGTGTGGATCACCACATAGCCCCGTACCTTGAAATCGGAGGTAATGGGGGCGAAAACGCTGAGCATTTCCTCGTCAAAGCAATGGAAAAAGTCGCCCACGGTATAAAAGGATCCTTCCGTAACGGTGGGATCAAATCCTTCCACCACGTTTTTGTGCTCCACATCCAGGGGCTCTTCCGTGGTCATAATCATACGGCCGGAAGGATTGATGATCCAGATCCGGGAATCCAGGTAGATGCTCAACGTATCCAGCTGCTCTTTGACGGATTCCAGGGAACGTTCGCTGGCATACAGCTCCGAGGCGTAAGTATTGGCGATGAGGGTGGCCTCCTGGTAAAGGGAATCCGCCTTCTCGCGCTTTAAATGCTCCATGGTCATGCTGGAAACAAAAGTGGCCACGATGATGAAGCCGAAGCAGCCGAAAATCAGATAGGCCAGCACGAATTTCAGATAGAGGGTTTTGCGCATCCGTTATCTCACCTCGAATTTATAGCCGATCCCCCAGATGGTAGCGATTTTCCAGTTGGCGTGGTCTTTGATCTTTTCCCGCAGCCGTTTGATGTGCACGTCCACGGTGCGGGTGTCCCCGATGTATTCATAGCCCCAGATCTGGTCCAGCAGCTGCTCCCGGGAAAAGACATGGTTGGGGGAGGAAGCCAGGAAATAGAGAAGTTCCAGTTCCTTGGGAGGCATTTCCACGGTTTTGCCAAGGTAGACCACGGAATAGTTGGTCTTGTTTACAATGAGGCCGTCGTACTCCACACATTCGATAGCGGGTTTGTCGGAAACGGCGGGCGCAGGCTTGTACCGGCGCAGCACCGCTTTGACCCGGGCCACCAGTTCTTTGGAATCAAAGGGCTTTTCGATGTAGTCGTCCGCGCCCAGTTCCAGCCCCAGCACTTTGTCAAAAATCTCCCCTTTGGCGGAGAGCATGATAATGGGGACGCCGGAGCGGCTGCGGACTTCCCGGCAGACCTGGTAACCGTCGATGCCGGGAAGCATCAGGTCCAGCAGGATTAAGTTGGGGGAAAAGCTGTTTACCGCCTCCAGGGCGGATTCCCCGTCCCCCACGATCTTTGTGTCAAAACATTCTTTAGTCAGATACAAAGAGATCAGTTCGGCGATGTTGGCATCGTCGTCCACGATCAGGATTTTCTGTTTATTCACCATTTTGGGCTCTCCTTTTTATTCTTTAAACTCCACGATAGTGACGCCGGCGTCCCCTTCCCCGTACTCGCCGAGGCGGTAGGATTTGATATATTTGACCCGCTTTAAGTGCTGCTGCACCGCGTTTCGCAGGGCGCCCGTACCTTTGCCGTGCACCACACGCACGCTCTTTAAATGGGCCAGATAGGCGTCGTCCAGATATTTGTCTAAAAGCGGGATGGCTTCGTCTACGGTTTTGCCCAGCAGGTTGATTTCCGGGGAAACGGAAATGGATTTGGACATGCGCAGCTTGCCGGTGCCGGTCCGCTTCATGTTGGGGGCGGTGACGGAAGGTTCTTCCAGGCGCACCAGGTCCTGGACGTTGACGTTGGTGCGCAGGATGCCGCACTGGACGAAAAGGTTGCCTTTTGCGTCCGGCAGGGAACTCACCGTCCCTTTAAGCCCCATGGAAACCACTTTCACCAGGTCGCCTTTTTTGAGCTGTTCGGGCTTTAACCGGGTTTTGGGGGCCTCTTTTTTCGGAATGGAAAGCTTGCTGTTTTTTTCGTCGATTTTGCCCCGCAGCTTTTCCCGCGTCTTTTCCAGATCCTTCATGGAAGCGCCGGGGCCCGCTTTCTGGAAGACGCGGATGGATTCGTCTGCCACGTTTTTGGCGTCCTGTAAAATCTCCCGGGCTTTTTCGTTGGCCTCCCGCAGGATCTTATCCCGGGCCTGGTCGATTTTCTCGTTTTTCTCCTGAAGGCGTTTCTTTAAGGTCTCGATTTCCTTTTTATAGGCTTCGATTTCACGCTGTTCTTTTTCGATGGTGACCCGGCTGGCTTCCAGGTCGGAAATCACGTCCTCGAAATTCACGTCCTGCTCGTCGATCTGCTCCTTCGCGGCCTCGATGATCTCGTCGGACAGTCCCAGCTTTTTGGAAATGGCAAAGGCGTTGCTTTTTCCGGGGATGCCCAGCAGCAGGCGGTAAGTGGGACGCAGGGTCTCCACGTCGAATTCACAGCAGGCGTTTTCCACAAAGGGGGTGGAAAGGGCGTAAATTTTCAGCTCGCTGTAGTGGGTGGTGGCCATGGTGCGGATCCCCCTGTCGTGGAGGAAATTTAAGATGGCAATGGCCAAAGCCGCCCCTTCCGTGGGGTCCGTGCCTGCCCCCAGCTCATCGAAAAGGCAGAGGGAATCCGCGTCCGCATGGGCCAGGATGGAAACAATGCTGGTCATGTGGGAAGAGAAGGTGCTCAGGCTTTGCTCGATGCTCTGTTCGTCCCCGATGTCGGCGAACACTTCCGTAAAAACGGACAGCTCCGACCGGTCCAGGGCCGGGATGTGCAGCCCGGCCTGCCCCATGAGGGTCAAAAGTCCCACGGTCTTTAAGGAAACGGTTTTGCCGCCGGTGTTGGGGCCGGTGATAATCAGAAGATCAAAGTCTTTGCCCAGTTCCACGTCGATGGGAACCACTTTCTTTTTGTCCAGAAGGGGATGGCGGCCCTGCCGGATCCGGATCCGGTGCTCCCGGTTAAAAACGGGCCGGGAAGCGTTTAAGTCCATGGCCAGTCCCGCCCGGGCGAAAATAAAGTCCAGCCGGGTGAGGATGCGCATATCCTCGGAAATCTCCGTGGAATGTTCCGCGGCCCGGGCGCTTAAAGAAGCCAGGATGACGGCGATTTCCTTTTGCTCTTCGATTTCCAGCTCCCGCAGCTGGTTGTTTAAGTTCACCACGGCGGCGGGCTCGATGAAAAAGGTGGAACCGCTGGCGGACTGGTCGTGGACCATGCCGGGTACCTGGTTTTTATACTCGGACTTCACGGGGATGCAGTAACGGCCATCCCGCATGGTGATCACGCTGTCCTGCAGCCAGGTGCGGGCGGAACCGTTTACCATACTGTTTAACTGGCTGTGGATCTTTTCCCCTACGCTGACCATGCTGCGGCGGATCCGTTTTAAATTGGCGCTGGCGTCGTCGGCGATTTCCTCCTCGGAGAGGATGCACCGGCGGATCTCGGAAGACAGGGGCGTCAAGGGCTCCAGAAATTGGAAGTCTTCCGTCAGGCAGTCCGCTGCTTCGTCGTCCTTCTCCTGACGGCCGTAGTTTTTTACCCGGGCCGCGTTTTCCAGAAGGCCCGCAATGCCCAGAAGCTCCGGGGCGGACAGGGTGCTGCCGATTTCCAGGGATCTTAAGCTCATGCCCAGGGGGCGGTTATTGCCGAAGCTGATGCTTCCTTTGCGGAAAATGCGGGCCAGGGCGGCGGCCGTTTCTTCCTGGGCCGCTTCGATTTCGGAAAGATCCGTCATGGGAACCAGGGCGCGGCACAGTTCCCGTCCGGGAGCAGAGGTAGCCTTCTCCTCCAGCATGCGGATCACTTTGTCATATTCCAATACGCGTAATACTTTGGCGTTCATCTTTCCCTCCATATCAGGGCGCCTTTTGTTATGGCGCTTGCTTTTATCATACCATACTGTCCGGGAAACGCAAAGCGAACTTTGGAATCGGGAAAAATCGGGAAAAGGCAGCGCCCTTGCGCCGCAGGGGGCTTTGGGTTATACTACTAAGAAAGCCCCGGCAGCGGGAAAAAGGGGACATTCGCCCAAAGGAGAACGGTACGGTTATGGAAGAAAACCATCAGAATCAGGATATTGAATTGATTAAGGAAAAAGTAAAGGAACGGCCCCTGAACCGGAAAAAACTCATGCGCCGGACCCTTCTGACCGCCAGCATGGCGGTAATTTTCGGCCTCATCGCCTGTTTTACCTTCCTGGTGCTGGAGCCGGTGTTTTCCAACCTCCTCTATCCCGAGGAAGAG
>CALWGP010000046.1 GCA_944380095.1 uncultured Lachnospiraceae bacterium
AAATAATTTCACATTAAAGGCGCAAGCGAATTCACTGCGTTACGATCGGCTTACCGTCTTTGTCGAGCAGCGGCGTAAAACCCGCCGCATTTCCATTTCTATGAAATACGTAGTTGACTCCTGTTTCCGTATCAACCCAGATTTCAATCACATCGATGGTCCCCTGCTGATAAACTTTCTGAAATCGATTCATATTCATCTCCTTTGTTTGCCCCCTCTTCCATCCCTTTGGATCAGGATCCGCAGCGCTTCAATCCCCGTGCGGATGGCCGCGTCGGTATCGTGCACCACCGGATTGGGAAGCCCCGCTTTTTCCCGCTCCTGATTGGCCACCGCCAGAAAGACCGAACCGCAGCGGACGTTCAGATAGCTGGCTACCACGAACAAGGCCGCCGACTCCATTTCCGAAGCCTTGCAGCCCAGTTTGAGCCAGGCGCCCCACTTCTGCTGCAGGTCATAGTCCACCGGCATCAGCTCCGGTTCATGCTGTCCGTAAAAGGAATCCTTGCACTGGACGATCCCGGTATGGCTGGGCATCCCCAGCTTTTTCGCCGCTTCCCGCAGTGCGTTTACCACGTCGATGTCCGCCACGGCGGGAAATTCAATGGGCGCATACTCCCGGCTGGTGCCTTCCGCCCGCACCGCGCCGGTGGCGATGACCAAATCCCCGCTTTTTACTTCCCGGTCCATGCCGCCGCAGGTGCCCACCCGCAAAAAAGTATGCGCGCCGGCTTTCACCAGCTCTTCCATGGCGATGGAAGCAGAAGGCCCCCCGATCCCGGTGGAAGTCACGCTGACTTTCACCCCGTCCAGATAGCCGTTATAGGTCACAAACTCCCGGCTGTCCGCCACCAGCACAGGCTCGTCAAAATACCGTGCAATTTTGGCGCAGCGCTTGGGATCCCCGGGCAGGAGCACATACTTGCCCACTTCCCCGTTACGGATCTGTAAATGATACTGCATTCCTTCTTCCGCGTACTTCATCCGGCAACCTCCTTTTTCATGCCCTACAGGCTGTCCATCCATTCTCCTGCCCGGCGCGCCCGCTGCAGATAGGCGGCCGTATCTTCCCCTGCAGGCTTTACCACTTCCAAAACCCACGGTTTTTCATAAGCGGATTTTCTTAAAACATCCATCAGGGCCTTCCAGTCGATGCTGCATTCCCCGGGCAGCATGTGCGCGTCGTTGCACCCCGGCTGCGTCCCCCATCCCAGATTATCATGCAGATGGACGGAATACAGCCGGTCTTTGAAGCGGTCCGCAAACTGTTGGATAAAACCGTCCCCCCACACCAGATGGGCATGTCCGGTATCCAGGCAAAGCCCCAGGAAATCGGCGGGATAGCGGGAAAAGAGCCGGTCAAACTGCTCGATCTGCAGCTGCCCGGGCGCTTCAAACAGGTTCTCCACACAGATTCTCACATTTTTTTCCCGGCAGAAAGGCTGCAGCTCGTCCAGGGAACGGTATACCTGCCGGTAGAACGCTTCTTTGGACTGCGGTTCTTTCTCAAAAGTCTTATAGGGAAGATACATGTGCAGGACGATTTCCGTCGCGCCCAGCACATGGGCCAGTTCCACCCGGTTTTTGATCAGCTCCACGCCTGCAATCCGGTTATATTCCACCGTGGAAGTGTAGTCTTTCCTGTAATGCCCTTTCGGGTCATCGTCCCTGCGGCTGCCCTTGCTGGCGTGCAGGGATTTTGCCTTCAGGCCGTATTTTTCCATCCATTCCCGGATCTGTTCCATCTCGCTGCGGGCGTAAATGTAATCCCCGTCCCACTCATAGCACCAGTGCATATGGGTAAATCCGGCTTTTGCAATCTGCCAAAGACTCTCTTCAATCTCTTCGATGGTGTCAAATTCACGGTCAAAATCCGTATTGATTCCCAGTTGCATCTTTCCCTCCTTGCCGAAGCCCTCTTTGCTCCGACGCAAAACTGTCGCTTCTTTTAAAAACTGATTTTTGTATCTTTTTCGCAAAGGGAAACCGCCATGCCCCCTTCGTACGCATCGGCAATCCTTTTCCCGCGGCCGCTGCCAAGAAAGGCGCACTCCTGTGCCAGGGCCTCCTTACTGCAGCTTCCCGTCCTGTGGGCCAGCTGGCTGTGCGTATAAGTAAAGCAGGGGATATCCAGCCAGTCTGCCAGCCTTGCCGCCCGCTGCCTCTGCCCGGGTTCTTCCGGCGCAAATACCGCAAAAACCCGCTGTCTGGAAATATGTTGTCCGGACAGGACGCTCAGCGCGGCCTGACGGTACGCCCCTTCCCCCAAATCGGCGCCCTCGTCAAAACGAACTCCCAAAGCCACATTCTGCGGGAACATCCTGCACTCCTTTGCAAAATGAGGCGCTTCCCAGTCGTCGGTTAAGGCAATTCCCACTTCCGGCATAAGCTCCCCGGGGATTTTCGCTTCCTTTTTGCACCAGACCAGCCCGTTTGGCAAAACCCCTTCCACCGGATAGTCGCTGTAAAATCCCACCTGCTTTCCTTCCGCCAGACAGGCGGCCGCCGTACGGACCCGGAACAGATCCTGGACATAGAGCCGGTTTCTGCGCGCAAAATCGGTCAGATCGAACCGTTCTGCATCCTCCCTGCCCAGGGTCAGAACCGCAGTGGCCCCCGCCAGGCTGGAAAACCAGGTACACCAGTCCTCCATCCCGTCCGTCTGTCCGAAAGAAAAGGGAATCACAAACCGTCCCGCCTCATCCATGGTAAAAACTGCCGGCCCCTTGCGCCGCAGGTACGGCCCCAAAAGCCGGACGGCGCTTGGCACATCCGTCAGGACAAGAAACAGTTCCTCTTCCCGCCACAAATCTTCCATCAGCTGGTCAAACGACTGGAACGGCACAAGCTTTCTGCCGGTACAGGTATGCCAGCTGTAGCTTACCGCCTGATGCTTCTTTTCACAAAGCAGGCTGCAAAGTTCAAGATTCTTTTTGGCCCCGGTGCGGGTAAAGGAAATGATGCTGATCTTCATGGTCCGTCCCCTCTTTGGTAATTTCCCGACTGCAAATCGGATACAGTCCCATTTTACCATTATTCCAAAGAAGAAACAAACCTCTTTGACAGAAATCTGTATTCGGGCTACAATGATTGGAAAAAGAAAGGACGGAAAGAATCGATGGATAGGATGGACAGGGACGCGATCGCCTCTTATTTTGAAAAACAGAACTTCTGGCCCCATCTGACCCGGGAACAGCAGACGCTTTTCCTGGATCAGACCAGGCAGGCAGACTATGGCAGCGGCGACGCTGTCCTTTCCGAGCGGGACAACTGCCTGGGGGCCATTTTTATCCTGAAGGGGATTTTGCGGATTTCCCTTCTGGCAGAGGACGGAAGGCAGATCACCATTTACCGCCTCCACGAAGGGGAAGCCTGCGCCCTGGCGGCCTCCTGCGCCCTTTCCGCCATTACCTTCGACGTCCAGATCGACGCCGAAGAAGACAGCAGCCTTCTCGTTTTGCCCACCCCCGTCTTTTCCCGCCTGATGGAGGAAAATATCTGGCTGGAGGCTTTTGCCTACCGGCTTACCGCAGAGCATTTTTCCAGTATCATGGGCGCGGTGGAACGGATTTTTTTCATGTCGCTGGAACAGCGCGTGGCCGCCTTTCTTATCGACGAATCGGCGGAGCTTCACTCCCCTTCCATCCCCTTTACCCAGGAAAAGCTCGCCATGGCCATCGGCAGCGCCAGGGAAGCGGTGAGCCGGATTTTAAACCAGTTTGCCCGGGAAGGCTGCGTCATGCTGTCCCGGGGCTGCATCCGCATTCTGGATAAAAACGCCCTCTACCGCAAGCTTTCCTTAAATTAAAGACCTGCCCGGCCTTTTTTAGCGGTAACTATCCAGTTTCTGCGCCAGCAGTTCCTTGCTCTGGACGCCCACCATCCGGTCCGCTTCTTTCCCGTCTTTAAAGATGATCAGCGTGGGAATGCTCATTACCCGGTAGCGGGCCGCCAGTTCCTGCTCCTCATCCACGTTCAGTTTTCCCGCGTTGTACCCTTCTTCCGCCAGCTTTTCAATGGCAGGCCCCTGCATCCTGCAGGGCATACACCAGGTCGCCCAAAAGTCCACCAGGACCGGTCCCTTTGCCTGCAATACTTCCGATTCAAAATTCTGCGCCGTAAATTTCTTTGCCATAGGATAATCTCCTTTCGTTTTCGCTATGTTGTTTTTGATGGTGTTAGTATATCCCCTTTTTTGCGAAACTTCTGTGACCAGGTCACACTCTGCGCTTTACTTTTCCCCAAAACCGTTTTATAATGAAGGACGCGACAGGAAGGGGATGTGCGGGAAACCGCATGTCCCCCTTTTTCTTGCTTTACCCTGTTAGTACAATAAAAAAGGACGGCTTTTATGAACGCAAACTTCCTTTCCGTTTTCAAAAACATCCGCAACATCCTGGTGGTCCTGGCCGGGAACGCCCTGTACGCCCTGGCCGTGGTCACTTTTATCCTGCCCGGCGGCATCATCACCGGCGGCACCACGGGGCTGGCCCTGGCCGCCGACCGCTTTCTGCACATTCCCGTGACCGCGTTCGTCTTTTCCTTCAACCTGGTCATGTTTGCTGCCGGCGCCCTCATCCTGGGCAAAAAATTTGCCCTCACCACCCTGGTCAGCACCTTTTTCTATCCGGCTGCCCTGGCGTTCTGGCAGCGTTTCCCTATCCTGTCCCACGTAACGGGCGACCATATGCTGTGCACCGTTTTCGGCGGCCTGATGATCGGCGCCGGGATCGGCATCGTTATCCGGGTCGGCGCTTCCACGGGAGGGATGGATATTCCGCCCCTGATCCTGAACAAAAAATTCGGGCTTCCGGTTTCCGTCCTGCTCTACGGTTTTGATTTCCTGATCCTGCTTCTCCAGATGACATTTTCCGACCCGGAGCAAAGCCTCTACGGCATCCTCCTGGTCATCACCTATACCTTCGTCCTGGACAAAGTGCTGGTGATCGGCCTGCATCAGGCCAAAGCGGAAATCGTCAGCCGCCGCTACGAAAAAATCCGTCATGCCATTATCCACCAGCTGGACCGCAGCTGCACCCTGCTGGAAGCCTGCACCGGTTATCTGAAAGTGGAGCAGCCCGTGGTCATGACCGTGGTTTCCCGCCGGGAATTAAACCGCCTAAACCAGCTGGTTATGGAAATCGATCCGGAAGCCTTCCTGATCATCAGCGGCGTCAATGAAGTCCGGGGACTGGGCTTTACCCGTCAGAAAGTATACCGTCAGGAGCCTCCCCAGTCTTAAACCGACACTTTTTTGCGCAGCATCCACAGACAGACCAGGTTGGGAATGGCCATACAGGCGTTTGCAAGGTCCGAAAGATTCCAGACGAAATCCAGCGACAGCACGGCCCCCAGATAGACGAATACCATATAGCCGATCTGGAACAGGCCGGCCCCCCTTTTCCCCCACAGATACTCCGCTGCCCTTTCCCCGTAAAAGCTCCATCCGATAATGGTGGCAAAAGAAAACAGCACCAGGCAGAGGGAAAGCAGCTGTTTTCCCGCAAAAGGAAGCCCCAAAAAGGCAATAAAGCAAAGGGCGTCCTGCGCTGCGCCTTCATACAGCGCCGGTTCTTTTACCATATCGCATAAAATGGCCAGCCCCGTCACCGCGCACATCACCAGCGTATCCCAGAAAATACCGGTCATGGAAATCAGCCCCTGGCAAACCGGGGAGTCCTCGTTGGACATGGCCGCCGTCATGGGCATGGAACCCATTCCCGCTTCATTGGTAAACAGCCCCTTTGCCATCCCGGTCCGGATCCCGGTTATCACCGCCGTTCCTGCGATTCCCCCGATAAAAGACCGGGAGGAAAAGGCCGAACCCAGGATCGCTTTCATGGCCGCCGGCAGCCATGCAGCGTTTCGGACGATCAGATACAGGCAGCCGCCCAGATAAATCACGCTCATTACAGGCACCAGGCAGGTGCAGGCTTTCGCTGTTTTCTTTGCCCCTCCCACCAGGATACTGCCCGCCAGCACGGCTGCCCCGATCCCCACCAGATGAGGGGACACCGGCAGCTGGGAGGTTACTGCGGCCGTCAGGGAATGGGCCTGTACGCTGCTTCCCACGGTCAGCGCCGCCACCACGGCAAAAAAAGAAAAAAGAACGGCCAGCCCTTTTTTATGCAGCATGCGTTCCATCACATACATCGGTCCCCCGCAGACCGTCCCGTCCGTCCTTAGAAACCGGTATCTGGCGGAGAGGAAACATTCCGCGTAGCACGTAGCCATTCCCAAAAGCCCGCTCAGCCAGCACCAGAACACCGCGCCGGGACCTCCCACGGCAATGGCCGCCGAGATCCCGATAATATTCCCGGTCCCGATGGTGGCGGCCAGCGCAGTGGACAGCGCCTCATAAGGGGAAATCCCTTCCTTTTCCATCCCTTTCTTTGAAAAACTCAGCCGGATCCCTAAGGGGACTTTTCTCTGGATTCCCTTCAGCCGGACCGTAAAGTACAGATGGGTGCCCAAAAGCAGCGCCAGCATCGGGAAGTTCCACAAAAGATCGTTGATCTTTTCCACGATCCCGTTCAGTCGTTCCATGCCACATCCTACTTCCTGCAGTCTCCCTCCAGTATATGGCGCGGCCCGCCGGATTAGGACAAATGTTCACAATCTTTTCATTTTTCTTTCAGACTTCTGCCACAAGTTTTGTGTATCCTGAAACTGTCAGAAGGAAAAACCTTTTCATATTTAACTTTTTCTTTTCATACCAGCCGGCAGAAGCCATTTCTGCCGGCCCTCCTTTTTTTGCGGCTGTCTGCAGGGTCAGATAAACCGCATTTTTTTCACGGTCTGGACAAATTCCCCGTTGTTTTTCGTCCTGGAAAACAGGTCTAAAATCCGGTCCGCCGCTTCGTCGGATTTCATTCCGTTTAATGCCCTGCGGACGATATTGATGGCTTCCATTTCTTCGGAAGAAAGCAAAAGATCCTCTCTTCTGGTACTGGTCTTTGGAATGTCGATGGCCGGGAACACCCTCTTTTCGGAAAGCTTCCTGTCCAGCACCAGTTCCATGTTGCCGGTTCCCTTAAATTCCTCATAAATCACGTCGTCCATTTTGGATCCCGTGTCCACCAGCGCCGTAGCCAGGATGGTCAGACTGCCCCCTTCCCGCATGTTCCGCGCCGCGCCGAAAAACCGCTTGGGCATGTGCAAAGCCGCCGGGTCGATCCCGCCGGACAGCGTCCTGCCGCTTGGCGGCACCACCAGGTTATAGGCGCGGGTCAGGCGGGTGATGCTGTCCAAAAGGATCATCACATCCTGCTTATGCTCCACCAGGCGCTTGGCCCGCTCAATGACCATCTCGGAAACCCGCTTGTGATGTTCCGGCAGTTCGTCAAAAGTGGAATAGATCACTTCCACATTGGGGCCTTCCACCGTTTCCCGCATATCCGTCACTTCCTCCGGACGCTCGTCGATGAGCAGGATAATCAGGTGCATGTCTGGATAGTTGCGCTTGACGGACTGGGCCACTTCCTTTAACAGGGTGGTTTTCCCAGCTTTGGGCGGGGAAACGATCATACCCCTCTGTCCTTTTCCGATGGGGCTTAAAAGATCCATGATGCGCATGGCCACGGAAGAGCCGTATTTCTCCATTTTCAGACGAAAATCCGGAAAAACGGGCGTCATATCTTCAAAATTCATCCGGCGTGTGGCCACGTCCGGCGCGTATCCGTTGATGCTCTTGACATAGAGAAGGGCGGAAAACTTTTCATTCTGCGTCCTGACCCGGGTATTGCCTTCCAGGATGTCCCCCGTCTTTAAGCTGAAGCGGCGGATCTGGCTGGGCGCCACGTAGACGTCGTTTTCTCCCGGCATGTAATTGGCGGAACGGATAAACCCGTAGCCGTCCTGCATCACTTCCAGAATCCCGCTGACCGTCGTGCCGCTGTCTAATTCTGCCGGGAACTTCTCCTCTTCCCCTCCCGCCAAAGGCTTCTCGGCGCGCTGTTCAACACGTTCCGTCCGTTCCTGCTGCCGCTCGTCCCGCTCCGCATGTTCTGCGCGCTCCGTGCGCTCGCTTCCCGTCCTGCCCGCCTGGCGGAAATGACGGCCCGGCTGCTGGCTGCGGCGGTTTCCCTCTTCCGGTTTTGCAGCTTCCCGTTTTTTCCCTTCCGGCCGCTCCGTCTCTTTTTTGGCCTCGTTTAATTCGTGTCTGCCCCCGCCTTCGGCGTCCAGCGCCAGCATGGCTTCGATCACTTCCGCCTTCTTCATGGCGGAAACGCCTTTTATCCCTCTGGACCGTGCGATTTCCTTCAGGTCATGGACCGCCAGGGATTCATACTTTTCTCTCATCATTTTTAGTTTGCTCCTTCTTTAACTGCTTCCGTTATCTGGTATCACTGCGAAATCGTAAAAGGGATTGGTTCTCCGATATGCGATAGAACGATCCGGGAATGGATCTTTTATAATATAGGCGTATTATACTACATCTTTCTTAAAATAGGAAGGGGCTGTCTGCATTCCTCCTTAATTACAGTGACCTCCTTCAGCGAATTTATTGTTAAATATTCGTGCGAAGATTTCTGAAATAACACAAAATGCCCTCACGGCAAGCCTTATAAGCCTGCCGTGAGGGCATCGCTGCTTATTCTGCGCAGACAAGTTCACGAAGAATGATTTCTTTTGCCCGTCCTCACAGCTTGGAATAACCGTAGCCGTTGACCATGGCGTCCAGCTTCTGCCTGTTTTTGCAAAACGGGCACGCATAAGCGTCGTAAGCCTGATATCCCGGCACGTCGTCCGTGGTGAAAATGCTCTCCACCTGATAGCCGTTGATCTTGTCGATGGCGCTGAATACGGAACAGATCTGGCGCACGTTGCCGCCGTAATAATCGATGCACTCCATGCTCCGGCTGATGGTGAGCCCGGTGGTGGAAGTCGCCAGCAAAAGCACGATATTTTTCCCGCGGATGGCAGTTACCAGATTATCCCTGAAAATCATCTGGTTGTTGATATTAAATTCAGGGGTCACCACATAAACCGTCTGGTGCATGTTCTGGTTGGGAAAGTTGCCGCGTTCCAGCTCTTCGGCCATGTAGGCGCCGATCACCTCGCTGCCGTCCATGCAGACGATGGTGTCCACCACCGTTTCGATCGGGAAACGCTGGACAAACGCTTTCGCCACGGCCGCTGCTTCGCTGCGGCGGGTCTTTAATCCCGTCATATCCACATAGTAGTTGATGTGGGAATGGCTGGTGGCGAAATGCCCCGGAATCGCACGCAGAATAATGTTATTTCCCGCTTTTGAGTAAAACTTCATCACCTTGTTTTCCATCGTGGTACCCCCTTTTCTATAATAATTTCATTATATATTCTGTACTAAGGCCTTGCAAGTTTTTTCCAAAATTTGTGAAAAATAACAGAATTTCCACAGGTCCTGCACAGCAGATTACAAAAGCCAGCGAACCAGGCCGGCCAGCGCTTCCGTATCCTTTACCCCCGCCGTCTCAAAAGCGGAGTGCATGGCCAGCTGCGCCAGTCCCACATCCGCAGACGGGATGGAAACGTGGGCCGTGGAAATATTGCCCAGGGTGGAGCCGCCCGGAATATCGGACCGGTTGGCAAAATCCTGTAGCGGGATTTCGTGGGCGCGGCACACATCCCGCACCACGGCCGCAGAATATCCGTCCGTGGTATAGCGCTGGCTTCCCTGGAATTTAAGCACCACGCCGCCGTTGATACGGGGCCGGTTGGTGGGATCGCTCTTTTCCGGATGGTTGGGGTGCACCGCGTGGCCGTTGTCCGCAGACAAAAGAAAGCTGTTTTGCAAAAACCGTCTTTCTTCCAGCCTGTTTTCCCAAAGGCCCAGCTTCTCCCCCACAATGTCCAGCACATCGGCAAGCAGGGTGGAATCCGCCCCCTGCTTCGTCCCGCTGCCCACTTCTTCATTGTCAAAGAGGGCGTAAACCCCTACATAACGGCTGCAGTCGGCTTCCATAAATCCCCGCAGCGCCGCATAGGCGCACTGTAAGTCATCCAGTCTGGGAGAACCGATGAACGAACGGTCCGCCCCCAGGATCCTTCCCTTGTCCCGGTTATAAACATACAGGTCGCTTCCCAGGATTTCCTCCCGGGAAATCCCCAGACGGCGCGCGCACAGCTCCTTTACCGTCAGTTCCTGGCCGGTGCAAAACAGGGGCGACAGGTCCGTCTGCGGGTTGAGCTTCTGCCCTTCGTTGGCTTCCCTGTTAAAATGGATCGCCACGTTTGGAATAATCAGCAGGTCCTCTTCAAAATTGATCAGCCTGGGCACAATCTTTCCGCTGTCCGGATCTTTTACAAATACCCTGCCCGCCAGGGACAGCGGACGGTCCAGCCAGGTATTTAACAGCATCCCGCCGTATTTTTCCGCGTTCAGTTTTGTGTAGATCCCCTCCACCCGGATTTCCGGGGTTTCCTTGAGCTTAAAGCACGGGGAATCGCTGTGGCTGGCCACAATCCTAAATCCCTCCGGCTTTCCTGCAGGAATCCGCACGGCGATCACCGCGGAACCGTTCTGGGTCGTGTAGAAACGGCCGCCCGGTTCAATCCCCCCGTCCGCTTCTTCCAGCCGTACAAACCCTTCCTCTTTCAGCATCTGCTCCACATTTGCCGCCGCATGAAAAGCGGTGGGGCTTTTTTGGATAAACTCAAGCATCTCTTCCGTCAAACGGCCCCAGTCCACTCTCTGTCGTTTCTCTTCCATCTTGCTTTCTTCTCTCCTTTTCGTCTTTTAGAAACCTGTCTCCGACACCAGGCCCTTTTCCATCAGGAAAACCGGGTGATAGGAAAGTTTTGCCTTCCGCAGTCCCTCCGCCCCCGCATCGTCTTCCCGGTTGATATAACGGAAACCTTCCGTTTCATGCTCCACAAACTGCTGGTTGATCATGGAATACGCCCCCGGCACATCGGAGAAAGCCTTTTCAAAATGCACCACAAACATCTCCCGGCCGCAGGGTTCGCCGATGGAAAAGGCCACCACCCGGCCGCCGGCGCGCAAAAGGCCGCCCCTTAAGCCCAAAAGGTCCAGGCTTTTTAAGGCTTCCATGGTCACGGAAATTTCCTCCTGCTTTTCCCCGCCTTCCCCGGAATTGTTTTCTTTCCACCATTCCCCGGCCATTTCCAGACACTCCTGCACATTTTCCCCTGTGATGCGTTCATACCGAAAGTCCGGATATTCTTTTTTGAACCGGTTGCAGTGGTTCTTCTTTCCGTGCAGGCTTTTGCCGGAAAGGATTTTTAACTTTTCCCTATCGTATACGTAATCCGCAAAATCCCTGTCGTATTCGATCCTAAACCTGCCGGGATAAAGCCGGTCCAGCCTTGCAAACTGTTCCGGGGAAACCAGGTGCATCTTAAAAGGCCTTCCCACCTGGTCAAACCACTCCGTCAGGGCGTCCACGGCGGCTTTTAAGTCCATAGCCCCCTGGGGAAAGCTCACCGACATGCCGGCTTCCCCGGACGCAAATACCAGGCTGTCCTCCACGATCCCGTAAAAAATGGGATAATAGGGTTTCCACAGATAGTTATTAGCAAATGTGAACTCGCAGTTCCTGACCGGCTCCCTGGCATAATAGCCCTCGATCACATCCCGGTCGGACAGCTTCAGTTCCTTCCATTGAATTCTCATTTTGCCCTCCTTCTTTTACGCCTACCAATATAATATAAAAGTTCCCGTCTGTAAACCGGGTTAAACCATCCTGCTACGGATAAAGCGAAAAGAAGGAGACGGTCCCGTACCGGTTTCCGGCTAAAAAGCACGGATCGGACGGAACCGTCTCCTTTTGTATGTCACAAGCCCACAGCCGGGATTTGCCGGCTGTCCATGAACTTTTGTCCATGAACTTTCCCCTTACGCTTCCGGGCTGTCGTCTTTTGGAATGATGATATTCAGTAAAAATACCACCAGGAAGGAAACCACCAGGGAACTGCCGAACAGGTTTCGAAGCAGCTGGGGAACGAACTGCAAAATCTCGGGCGCCGCGTCGATGCCCAGTCCCAGCGCCAGCGCAATACCTACGATCATCCGGTTCCTGTAGTTTAAGGGCTGTTCGTTTAACAGCTGGATACCGGACATGGTAATGGCCGCGAATACCGTAACGGTGGCGCCGCCCAGCACCGGCTGGGGAATGGTTGCCATCAAGCCGCTGAACTTGGGAAAAATGCCCGCTGCCAGCATGATCACGCCCACGATGGTAAATACCCGTCTGGCCACAACCTTAGTGGTGCAGATCAGGCCCACGTTCTGGCTGTAAGGGTCCGTGGGAAGGCCGCCGATGCAGGCGCCGATCATGCCGCAGATTCCCTGTCCCTTAATGGCGCCGCCCAGCTCCTGGTCGGTGCATTCCCGGCCGAAGCCGCCCATGGCGGTGGAGGAGACGTCGCCGATGGTCTGCACAGCCTGTACCATATACATCAGGATCATCATCACAATCGCGTCGGGATGAAATTCCAGTCCGAAATAAAACGGGCGGGGCAGGGCAAACCAGGAAGCGGACTGAAAATCCGCAAAGCTCACCACGTTGCCCATGATCAGGGAAGCAGCATAGCCTACCGCAATGCCGATCAGCATACCGGACGCCTTCAGCAGGCCTTTTCCGAAAAAGTTGCAGGCAAGGGTCACAACCAGGGTAAGGATCGCCAGAAACCAGAACTGTCCGGAACCGAAGGTCCCAGCGTTTTGCGCGGCAGTACCGCCGCCGATGTAACTGATGGCCGTCTTATACAAAGACAGGCCGATGCTCATTACCACCGTGCCGCTGACGATGGGCGGGAAGAACCGCCGGATCTTTCCGATGAACATTCCGATGAAAATGGAAACAAAGCCCGCCACCAGCTGGGAGCCGAAAATGGCCGCAATGCCGTACTGCTGGCCGATAATGGTCAGAATCGGCATGTAGGCAAAGGCCACGCCCATAACGTTTGGCAGCTTCATGCCAAAGCCGAATACGGGAAACAGCTGCAGCAGCGTGGTAATGCCGCCGATGATCATGGCGGCCTGGGTCAGCATGATCTTTTCTTCCACGGTCAGCCCGCAGGTCCCCGCAATCAGCATGGGCGGGGTAATATTGCCGATCAGCATCGCCAGGACATGCTGCATGGCCTGGGGGAACGCGGCTTTAAAGGACGGTTTGCCGTCGAACTGCCGGAGTGCGGCGCTCGTTTGGATGGAGTCGCTCATTTTTCTTTTCCTCTCTTTCCAGTCAGGATTCCAATAAGTGACAGTATATCCGAAAAAACGCCCGGGCGCAAGAAATTCTTACCTCTTTTTCGCCTTTTCCAGAAGGCGCAAAAGATCCTGTGGCCGATCCACATCTTCCAGTTCCCAGGGCTTCAAAACGCTGACCAGGCGCACTTTTTCGGGATAGTTTTCCAGTAAAATCCTGCCGCCCCCGCCCTTCGGAAGGGTTTTGAGCTCCCCGAAAGCCCAGGCCGGGAACAAAACCGGCGCCCCTGCCCGGTCTTTCCATCCGGCCCGCCAGATCCATTCCGGCCCGTCGGCAGCGCACAGGGCCATAGAAGCCACCGTCTCCCGGCTAAGGAGGGGCTGGTCGGCCGGGCAGAACAAACACCCCTTAATGTCTGCGGGCATCGCTTCCAGGCCCAGGCGGACGGTATCGCTGCGCCTAGGAAGGCTGTGCAGCACCGCCGGGATCTTTCGTTCCAGGCAAAGCGCCTCCACTTCCCGGCTCCGGGTCACCACAACCCGTTTTTCAAAAATCCCTTCCGTAGCGTCCAAAGCCCGGCAGATCAGGGCATCTCCCCCAAAATCGGCTAGGAGTTTGTTCCCTCCGAAGCGCCGCCCCAAGCCGGAGGCCATGATCACGCATCCCAGCTTTCCGAAAGGACGGTCCAGGTCCGCCAAAAATACGTCCGGCCTGCGGCACAGCTCTTCTAAAAAGGGAAGCTCCTGCCTGCGCACTGCGGCCAGCAGCCGTTTTTTCCCTATCAGGGCGCGGATGGCGTCGCAATATTCTGTGCAGCCGGTTTCCAGATATCCGATTTCGTCGATGGACACCCAGGGCTGCTTTTCTTCCATACAAAGGCGCAGGGTTTTGGTCCCGAGCGTTAAGAACCCTTCCTTCTCCGGACGCATCCGGTTTTGAGGCCCTGCAAGAAAAGGATCGTATCTTCCTGCCACAGCGGTCCGGCCCGTTTTGTTGTCCCGCAGATACACCGCCTTTTGAGGCTCTGCCCAGGTAGTAATCCTGGGAAGCGCGCCGGAGGGCTGTATTATACCGGAGATCTCCGAAAGGAAGGTGGTCTTTCCGCTCTTTTTGCTGCCCGTCAGGATCAGGTGCCGCTTACCGCTGCTTTGGAAAGAATTCCAGATACAGTCTGCGGTTAGCCTGCGCACAGGCGTCCCGGTATTTCTCATATCGCTCCAGCCACTCCTTCCCTTCCTTTGTCAGACGGCTGCCCCCGCCGTCCCTGCCGCCCGCCGCCCTGACGGTCAGGGGAAATCCCAGCGCCCGTTCCGCATTATTCAAAATCTTTAAGGCTTTGCTGTAAGACATCCCCATGGAAAGGGCCGACGAGCGCAAAGAACCGGTCTTTTCCACCCCGCAAAGCAGCCGGCAGGGGCCTTCCCCGAAAAATTTTTCCCCGTTTTCGTCCAGAAAAACGATCTTTGTCACAGCTTCCATGTTTCTTTCCCTTCCTGCGGTTCCCTCAGCATCACCAGCTGTTCGTCCCCTCTTTGGTTTCTGCACCGGTGCAGACTGACAGGGCCGTAAACTTCCGAAAGCTTTTCCTGCATCTTCTTTGGGGAATCCTGTTTTGGATTCAGGATAAAGCGCAGGGTCCCTCCGGAAAGGATCAGCAGCCTATCGCAGAAATTCAAGGCCAAAGACGGGTCGTGAAGGGATGTGACCGCCGCCTTTCCCTCTTTTTTTACCCGGTTTTTCAGCAGTTCCATCATCCGGAAGCGGTGGCAAAAGTCCAGGGCGCCCTCCGGCTCATCCAGAAAAAACAGCTTCCCGTCCGCCGCCAGTGCCCGGGCCAGAAGACACAGCTGTTTTTGTCCTTCGCTGAAATGCCGGTAGTTTTCCCCCTCCCTGCCCCCAAGGCCCACCAGTTTCAGCATCTCGCAGGCTTTCTGACGCATTTTTTGCGACGGGCGTCCCAGAAGGCCCAGCCGGGGATGAAAGCCCATAAGCACCACATCCAGGGCGCTGATGTCGATGGAAATGCCGCTTCGCTGCGGGATATAGCTACACAGCCCCGCCAGCTGCCTGGGGGACATTTCCTCCAGAGGCTGTCCAAGCAAAACGCAGCTGCCCTCATGGGGCAAAATCCCGCAGAGCGCTTTGAGCATGGTGGTTTTCCCGCTGCCGTTGGCGCCCAAAAGTCCTGCGATCTCCCCTTCTTTTATATCGAATGAAATATTCTCTATCACCGTCTTTTTCCCGTATCCGGCAGAAAGTCCCCTTACCGAAAAAAAGCTCATGTCCCCTGCCTCCCCCGAAAGATGAGAAATACCAGAAACGGCGCGCCCAGAAGGCTTGTAAAAATACTCACCGGAAGCTCCGTGGCCGCCGCAGTACGGGCCAGGATGTCGGCCCAAACAAGCAATACGCTGCCCAGAAGGCCTCCCAAAAGCATGGTGCCCGAATCGTTTTCCCCGGTCATCAGGCGCGCCCCGTGGGGGGCCAAAAGCCCCACAAAACCAATCAGCCCGGACAGGCTCACGATACAGGAAACCGCCAGGGTCGCAGCCAAAAGTACCACAAACCGCACCTTTCCTACGGAAAGCCCCAGCATCCTCGCCTCCCCTTCCTCCGCGGACAGAATCAGGATCGGCCGGTGCAAAAGAAACAGAAGCACCAGGCATGCAGCGCACAGCCACAGGGCGGGGCCCATGGAATAACCGCTGATCCCGTTTAAGCTTCCCATAATCCAGTATTCGATGGAAGCCAGCTCCCGTTCCGGGTCGGCCGTAAGCTTCAGGCACATGAGCGCGGTCTGTGCCAGGGAATGGACCGCGATCCCCGCCAGCACAATGGTCCCGCTTTTCCCGAAACGGTCCAGCGCCGAAAGCGCCAGGGACAGACAGACGGCCGCCAGCGCTCCGGCAAAGGCCGAAACCGTCACCGCGGCCGCCCCGGAAAAAAACAAAATGCCCGCGGCCGCCCCGGCGCTTGCGCCGGAAGAAACGCCGATCACATCCGGGGAGGCGAGGGGATTGCGAAACACGGTCTGATAGACAAACCCGGCCACGGCAAGGGCGAACCCGCCCACAACCCCCACCAGCGTGCGGCTGGCCCGCAGCGTCCAGAAAACGCGCAGCTGCATCTCATCCCCTGCCCAAAGCCCTTCTATGGTCAGCGGATATTTCCCGGTCAATAAACTGACGGCAGCCAGGGCGAGCAAAAGGGCCGCCCCGGCCGCGCAAAAAATCCTAGTCTTCACTGTAGGAGAACCCATAAAAAGTTTCATAATATTCCTCAATCACCGCAGCGGCTTCTTCCTGGGGGCATTCCGTAGGATGCAGCACGCCGGCAAGCCACACGCTGCCCAGGATCCCGCCGGGGACCGGGCTGTCCCAGGCTTCCGCCTTCCCCGGAATCTGGACCACATTCCCGTTCTTAACGGCATCACAGCCTGCCAGATTGGGATCCATAAGCACATCTTCCACCGTATAGGAAGCGTCGGACGCCAGTACGATATAATCCGGGTCCCACGCAAGGATCTGTTCGTAATCAACCTGCGTCCAGTAAGCGTCTTCTATTCCGGACGCTGCATTGACCCCGCCCGCCATGCGGATCAGGTCGGACTGGTACATGGCGTCCCCCGCCGTGGACAGAAAATCCGAATTGCCCGCCAGATAGACCGAAGGAGTCTCTGCATCCGCCAGCGCCTGTTCCAGCCATGCTTCCTGTTCTGCCGAAAAGTCCAGAAGCTTTTGCGCCTGCTGCATGGTATCCGTAGCTGTCCCGATCAGCCCGATCGTTTCTTCCAGAAGCTGCTGGTCTTCGGGGTTGATCAGCAGTACGTCGATGCCCAGTCCTTCCAGCGTTTCCGCCGCGTTTTGCAGCTTGAGGGGAAGGATCACCAGATCCGGTTCCAGTGCTGCGCAGCCTTCCAGGTCAAACTCCTTGGCGCTGCCTACGCTGGGAAGCTCTAAAAGCTGCGGCGCGCTCAGCGCATAGACCGGCCTGGTATCCGCCTTGGCCTCGATCCC
>CALWGP010000047.1 GCA_944380095.1 uncultured Lachnospiraceae bacterium
GAAAAATCAGGAGTTTTTCATGACGACGCTCTCTACCGCGTCCGCCACATGCTCGCATGCGTCCGCGCAGCTCTCCAGATAAGCGTAGATCTCCCTCCAGGAAATGACGATCAAAGGATCCTTGCTCCCGGTATGGATCTTGCGCATAGCCGACATATACAGCCGGTCCGCTTCTTCTTCCATGGCGTTGATCCGGATGATCCGGTCCTTTAAGGTCCTGGAATGGCGGAACTCCGCAAAATCCGTAAGCATTTCCTTCATTTCTTCACAGCAGCGGATCACCACATCCAGAAGCTCCACCGCATCCGGACGGATCTTCTGTACGTTGTTGGTATAAAGGCGGATCATAACGTCCTCGATTTTATCCGTTACCTCATCGATATTCTGGCTGAGCGCCACAATGTCTTCCCGCTCAATGGGAACAATAAAGGCTTTGGACACCCGGTCCATCATCTGGTGCTTTTTTTCATCCGCCGCATGCTCGATCTCGTGGATTTGGTCCATCTGCTCCTTGAGCTTATCCGGGCGGAAATTCATCAGCGTATCCTTGAGCAGATGGGCCGCCTTGCAGGCATCCTCCGCGCAGGCGATAAAAAGATTAAAATAATATGCATCCTGTTTTTTTGACATGACTCTCCCCTGTTTTTCTTATGAAATCATCAGCAACAACTTTGCCATTACGAAACTGATCAGACCGCAGCCCGGGAAAGTAAACACCCAGGTCAGCATCATATCCTTTACCACGCCG
Organism: uncultured Lachnospiraceae bacterium; assembly: GCA_944380095.1. Lineage (GTDB taxonomy): Bacteria > Bacillota > Clostridia > Lachnospirales > Lachnospiraceae > Gallintestinimicrobium. Next base: position 749 of record CALWGP010000047.1, read on the forward strand.
AAATTGATGGCGGAAAGCCTTCTGACTGCCCCCACGCCCATGATGGCGCTGGTCTTTGTATGCGTGGTGGAAACCGGAATCCCGAACAGGCTGGAAAACAGCAGACAGGCCGCGCCGGCCAGATCTGCGGAAAATCCCTGGTATTTCTCCAGCTTCACCATGTCCATTCCCACGGACTTGATGATTTTTTCCCCGCCCACGCTAGTTCCCAGGCCCATCACCACGCTGCACAGAAGCATCAGCCAGACGGGAATCTCCATCCCGTGAACGCTGCTTTGCCCGTTGGCAAAGGCCAGTCCTAAAAACAGGACGCCGATGAACTTCTGTCCGTCCTGTGCGCCATGCATGAAGCTCATGGCCGCGGCGCCCACGATCTGCGCCCCGTTGAATACCTTATTTGCCTTGCGCCGGTCCACATTCTGGCAGATCAGCGTCACTGCCCTGCAGATCAGCCATCCTGTGCCAAACCCCAGCGCCAGGCTCAGCACCAGGCCGTAAATGACCTTGACCCACTCCTGCATATTGATGCCGTCCAGCCCCTGCTGGATCGCAATGGCCGCGCCGGACAGGCCGGCGATAAGGCTGTGGCTTTCGCTGGTGGGAATCCCGAACACCGAAGCAGTCACGCTGTAAATCACAATGGAAATCAGCGCCGCGCAAAGCGCGATCAGGGCGTAGCGGGTATTGCTCCCGAAATCCACCATGTTGCTGATGGTGGACGCCACCGAACTGTTGATCTGGGTCATCACAAATACCCCCAGGAAGTTGAATGCCGCGCTCATCCAGATGGCGCTGCGCACATTCATGCACCGGGTAGTCACACAGGTGGCGATGGCGTTTGGCGCATCGGTCCATCCGTTGACAAAGATCACGCCCAGCGTCAGCAGCATGGTGATCATCAGGATCGGGCTGCCGGTCATTTCCTGCAGGAAATAGGAAAGCGATAGATCCATTTTTCTTTTTCCTCTCTTTATCCCTCATTTATAGCAGCGGAGAAATCAGGCGAAGCAGGTACTGCCCTGCCCGCAGGGAGGCCGTCCTCCTGCTTTTGTATTTCTCCGTGACTTCTTCGCAGGCCAAAAAGGTCTGCTCGAAATCCTTTTTCACGTCTCCGACGGCGCTGCAGCCATACATCCAGACCCCATTTTCAAAATGAAGGTACAGGCTGCGATAATCTAAGTTGATGGTTCCCACCGTAGCAATCCTGTCGTCGGATACACATTGCTTGGCGTGGATGAATCCCGGCGTATACTCAAAGATTCTCACGCCGTCCCTGACCAGCCCTGCATAATAGGAACGGGTTGCGCGAAAGACCATCTTCTTGTCCGGGATCCCCGGCGTGATAATCCTCACATCCACCCCGCGTTTGGCGGCCAGTCCCAGTTCCCTCCCCATCTCGTCACTGATGATCAGGTAGGGAGTGGTAAAATACACATACCTCTGTGCGCCTTTGATCACGTTCATATAGACGTTCTCGCCTGTAGGCTCCCCGTCCAGGGGGCTGTCCGCATAAGGCTGCACAAACCCCTGCGCCTTTGTCCGGCACACGGCCTTTGGAAGATAGTCCCGGTAATCCCCATCCGTTTTCCGGATGGCGTTCCACATCTCCAAAAAGATCACGGTCAGGCTTTGCACCGCGTCCCCCTCCAGGCGCACGCCGGTATCCTTCCAGTGCCCGTACGGGTGGGTCAGGTTGAAATACTCATCGGCCAGGTTGTAGCCGCCGGTAAATCCCACCTGCCCGTCAATCACCGTGATTTTCCGGTGATCCCGGTTGTTCATGAAAACATTCGCCACCGGCATCAGGGGATTAAACACCCGGCAGGCAATCCCTTCCGCTTCCATCCGCCGGATAAAAGACGGATTGATAAAGCCGATGCTGCCCACGTCGTCGTAGATCACGCGGACTTCCACGCCCTGTCTGGCCTTTTTGGCCAGGATCGTACGGATCCCTTCAAAGGATTCGGCGTCCTCAATGGCGTGATATTCCATGAAAATAAACTTCTGCGCCTTTTCCATGGCTTCCTTCTGGGCCGCAAGACCGTCCGCCGCATCCGCGTAAAAAACGACGTCCGTATCCTGCCAGACCGGATAACCTCCCCGGCAAGAAAGATAGCGTGCCTGGTTGGCCGCCGTCAGGTCCTGTCGCTCCAGCCGCTCCATCACTTCTTCATCCTGCCTCAAAAGGCCGTCCAGTTCGGCGTCGATTTGGGCGAAACGTTTCTGCATCCTGCGGGTAACGCCGGAGCGTCCCGCCAGTAGATACAGGCTTAGGCCCAGCACCGGGAACGCCAAAATCAGCATGATCCAGGGCATCTTATAGGCCGCGTTGATCCGCTTCCCGTAAATCGCCAAAACCGCGCACAGCGCAAGAATGCCGGATGCAATGGAAATCCCTGCGGAATACTCGTTCAGGCGCAGCACAAGGATCAAAAACCAGCCCACCTGGACCAGGACCGAAACCGCCACAAAGATCAGCCTGCCGACGCTGTTTTTTACTTCCGTTCTGCCTTCTGTCCGCATCCAAATCCCCTTTTTTCCGACATTTTTTTCGTGACCACGGATTCATCTTAACATGATGTTTACTTGATTTCAACCGAACACTTACGCGCCCTTTAAAATTTTGTTACAAATACACCGTTCTTTGACAAAAATCCGCAAAAAAAAGAGCCGTTTCCACAAACGGCCCCTAAAAAGGGAGGATGCCAGGCAACCTGACGTTGCCTGGCAATTATTATGAAAAAGCTATTTAAAATGTTACGAAACTGTCAATGAAATCTTTGATCTGTCTTGATCTTATGGTCTTAGTATAAAAAGGGAAAATGTCAAAACCATGAGGGTGAAAAAAACATTCCGTTAAAGAAATATGAATAAAATATGAATAGGGGCACCCGGCCGTAACGGCCGGATGCCCCTGGTTGATCCGCTTTCAATGCAGAAATACAGTCCTTTTTCAGGCTTTGCCAACGGAACCGAACAGTTCCATTTTTTCCTTAACGGTAGCCTTGATCGCTTCAAAGCCGGGAGCCAGCAGCTTACGGGGATCATAGCCCTTGCCCTGGTTGTCCTTGCCTTCTTCGATGTACTTTCTGGTAGCGGCAGCAAATGCCAGCTGGCACTCGGTATTTACGTTGATCTTTGCTACGCCCAGGGAGATCGCCTTCTTGATCATGTCAGCCGGGATGCCGGTGCCGCCGTGAAGAACCAGCGGAAGATCGCCGGTCAGCTGCTGGATCGCATCCAGGGTCTCAAAGGAAAGTCCCTGCCAGTTTGCGGGATATTTGCCATGGATGTTGCCGATGCCTGCTGCCAGGAAATCCACGCCCAGGTCAGCGATTGCCTTGCACTCGTTGGGATCCGCGCATTCGCCCATGCCTACAACGCCGTCTTCTTCGCCGCCGATCGCGCCGACTTCCGCTTCGATGGAAACGCCCTTATCATGAGCAGCCTTTACCAGCTCGGTGGTCTTTGCTACGTTCTCGTCGATGGGATAATGGGAACCGTCGAACATGATGGAGGAGAATCCGGCCTCCAGGCACTTATAGCAGTGTTCGTAAGAACCATGGTCCAGATGCAGGGCAACGGGAACCGTGATGTTGAGCTCATCGATCATGCCGTTTACCATGCCTACAACCGTCTTGTAGCCGCACATATACTTGCCTGCGCCCTCGGATACGCCCAGGATAACGGGGGAATTCAGCTCCTGAGCCGTCTGAAGGATCGCTTTGGTCCATTCAAGGTTGTTGATGTTGAACTGGCCTACTGCATAGTGGCCGGCTTTTGCTTTCTTCAGCATTTCTGTAGCAGATACTAACATATTATTTACCTCCATGTAAAAATATTGTTTTTGTCCAACCGTTGTTATTATACCTTATATACGGGAAAAAAGAAATACGGCAGCGGCAAAATTTTTCACTTTTCCCGCGGGACCATGATATCCAGGGCCTGTTTGCGGTTCTCGATGAACACTTGCGTATGACGGCCCCCGTATTCCCCGTCCAGGGTCCAGGCCACTTCTTCCTGCGCCTCCACTTGCAGGCTGGACGTCTTAAAACAGTACATCTGGGCCGCGTCAATGTCCTTCATGGTCAGGGCTCCCAGAATCCGGTTTAAGTCTTCCAGGTTTTTGGGCCGCTTAATCAGCGTCACCTCAAAAACGCCGTCGCTTAAGTCCACAAACTTCCCGGTAATCCCTTTAAAGCCTCCCACCGAAACGGAATTGGTCACCATCCCGTAAAGGAAATCGTCCTCGATTACCATATCCTGCGCGGTGATCTTCATGTGGTAGGACTTGATATTGGTCAGTTTCTTCATTCCCTCAAGAATGTAGGCCATATGCCCCAGCACGTTTTTCAGCTCCTGTTTGGTTTCATAAGATACCTCCGTAAACAGGCCGAATGCCGCAATATAAACAAAAAAATTCCGGTTAAAGGCCCCCACGTCGCAGGCAAACTGCTGCCCGTTTACCGCCGCCAGGGCAGCCTGCTTCATGTTTTTGGGAATGTGCAGGCTGTTGCCAAAGTCATTGGTACTTCCCGCCGGGATATAACCCACCGTCTTCTTCCTGCCGCTTTCCATAATCCCGGTTACCACCTCGTCCAGCGTGCCGTCCCCGCCGCTGCAGACAATCAGGTCATATTTCCCCGTCCTTTTGGACGCCAGCTTCACCCCTTCCCCGGCATACTGGGTAGGACGCACGGTAATCTCATATCCGGCCTTTGCAAAAATATCCAGGATGTCCATCAGGTTCCCCCGGATCTGTCCCTTTCCCGCTTTCGGATTATAAATAAAAAGCAGCTTTTTTACAGCCACTGCAGCTCACCTCGCTTTTCTTTTTGGCAGACCTTTTCAGGTATAAAAAAGGCTGATGCGCTCTTTTCCACGCTTCAGCCCCTCTCGTCTATCCTGTTTTGCTTTCCGTAACCTCAGTCTTCTTTCCCGCACAGGTAGTCAGCCATATTGGTTACCGCATCTTCTTCATCCGGCCCGTCCGCAATCACGGTTACCATATCGCCGCTGTCCAGTCCTAGGCTCATCATCCCCATGATGCTTTTGGCATTCACCTTCTTGCCTTCCGTTTCCAGATAAACGGAACTGCTGTGCCTGCTTGCCACCTGAACCAACATCGCTACAGGGCGGGCTTCCATGCCCTGCTGCAGCTTGATCGTCACAGCCTTTTGTTTCATAATATCTCCTCCTTTATGACCTGATGCTCTCTGCCAGTTCACACAGTTTCCTCAGACGGTGGTTGACCCCCGACTTGCCTACCGGCGGATCCAGATACGCCCCCAGCTCTTTCAGCGGGGCGTCCGGATGCTCCAGCCGCACCTGTGCCATCTGGCGCAGTCCCTCAGGCAAATTCTCCAGACCATATCTTTGCTGCAGCCACAGGATATCTTCCACCTGTCTGGCCGCTGCATTCACCGTCTTGGCGATATTCGCCGTTTCACAGTTCACACGCCGGTTCACTGTGTTGCGCACATCCCGGACAACCCTTGAATTTTCAAATTCCATCAGCGCCACATGGGCTTCCGTCACGTTCAGAAAATCCGAAATCCCGGCGCCTTCTTTAATATAAACGACGAAATATTTCTTTCTGCGGACGATCCTGGCTTCAATCTCAAACCCCAAAAGCAGCTCCCGGATCTGCAGTGCCTGCGTCAAAAGCCCGCAGACCAGCTCCAGATGATATCCCTTTTCCGGATCGCTCATGGAACCTGCGGAAAGGAACGCCCCCCGCAGAAAGGCCCGCTGACAGCAGGCATTCTTGATGATCATACGGCTCACAGGCTCCCTCAGCCCGCTCACCAATCTCCCGTCGCTGTCTAAAAAACGGGTGGACTGCAGGATCCTCCTGCCTGTCCCCGGGTCCGAAACCGTCAGGAAATAACCGCTTCCGTTCTCCTCACGCTGCACTTTCGTTTCCGTACTTATATTAAATGTTTTCTGCAGTAATGTAAAGCTTTTTCTCACAACGAGGGCATTTTCTGCACGGATTTGCAGAAAAGTGCCTTCTTTCCCGCTCCCGATGCTGCCGCAGAAGTGGAGGATGGCCGCCAGTTCTGCCAGCTGGCAGTGGCGCGCCGTACTCACGTGGCGATAAAGTTCTTCTTTTACTTTTGATGAAAACGACATCTTAAATATCCCTGTGGCTTAAGGTAACGCCGTAGCCTTCCCTGCCGCCCTTCAGCCGGCGGTAAAGTTCGTTGGCCAGCGTCACGCTCCTGTGTTTTCCCCCGGTGCAGCCGATCCCCACGACCAACTGGTATTTTCCTTCCCGGATATAGTTGGGAATCAAAAACTGCAGCAGGTCCGTCAGTTTATCCAGAAAAATCCCCGCCTCCGGGAATCCCATCACATACTCCTGCACGCCCCTGTCATTTCCCGTCAGGTATTTCAGCTCGTCCACGTAAAAAGGATTGGGCAAAAAGCGCACGTCAAAGACCAGGTCCGCGTCCGCCGGGATCCCGTGTTTGAATCCGAAGGAACAGATATTGATGATCAGGCTGCTGTATTCCTCGTTTTTCAAAAAAATACGGTCCAGCTCCTCTTTCAGTTCCCTGGTCAGAAGCTTGGACGTATCGATCACATAATCCGCTTCCTTTTTGATCTGTCTAAGCACTTCCCTCTCCCGGGCAATGCCGTCTTCCACACGGCCGTGTTCGGGGGTGCACAGCGGATGGATCCTGCGGCTTTCCTTGTAACGCTTCACCAGCACGCTGTCCGAAGCGTCCATAAACAGGACTTCAAACACCAGCCCGTTCTGGCGGAGGGAACGCAGGATTTTTTCCGTCTGCAAAAAGGACTGATCCGTCCTAACGTCCAGTCCCAGCGCCACCCGCGAAATTTCCGTATTGGGCATGGACAAAAGCTCAATAAACTTGTCGATGAGCAAAACGGGAAGGTTGTCCACACAGTAAAAGCCCATATCTTCCAGCAGCCGCATGGCCGTACTCTTGCCGCCGCCGCTCATGCCGGTTACAATCACAAATCTCATTCTCTAAAAGTCTCCCAGGAAAATCACTTCCGGTTCGAGAGTGACTCCGAATTTATCCTGTACCGTTGCTACCGTTTCCCGAATCAGCTGCGCCACATCCGCAGCCGTGGCATTTCCCCTGTTGATAATAAAGCCACAGTGCTTTTCGGAAATCTGGGCCCCGCCGCAGCGGTATCCGCCAAGTCCCGCGTCCATAATCAGTTTCCCGGCGAAATGTCCCTGCGGCCGTTTGAAGGCACTTCCCGCACTGGGATACTCCAGCGGCTGCTTCTCCCGGCGTCTGCGGGCCAGCTCCCGCATCCGCTCCCCGATCTCTTCCCGGTTTCCCGGTTTCAGGCGCAGGGTAGTGCTCAAAACCGCGTAGGGCCTGTTTTTAATGGCGCTGCTGCGGTAGGAAAATTCCATGGTTTCGTTATCCAGCGTCAGGATCTCCCCATCCATCCCCATAACGTCCACGGTTTCCACCACTCCGGACATCTCCCCGCCGTAAGCGCCGGCGTTCATCCGCACGGCCCCTCCCACGGTTCCCGGAATGCCGGAAGCAAATTCCAGTCCCGTAAGGCCCGCCGACAGCGCCTCTTTCGCTGCGCTTCCCAGCGGCGCGCCGGCTCCCGCCGTCAGCCTCTCCCCCTGTACGCGGATCCTGGAAAATCCTTCGCCCAGGCGGATCACCACGCCCCGATAGCCCTTATCCCCCACAAGGAGGTTGCTCCCGTTTCCCAGAAGGAAAAAATCCCAGCCCGTGCGCTGCAGATAAACGAAAATCTTCGCCAGCTGCCCCGGGGTGTCCACCGTAATGAAGCACTCGGCCGGGCCGCCGATGCCAAAGGTGGTATGTCTGCTCATCGGTTCTTCCATCCGGATCTGGTCCTGGGGAAGTACCGTTTCCAAAAATTCCTTTAATGCTCTGCTCAATTCTATTCACCCAGATTCTTTTTCTATCCTATGCAGGCAGACGGCGGATTATGCCGTACTCCATAATCCGCCCGTCGTCTTTCTCCCGCCTTTTTTGCAAATCTCAATCCAGGACCATCCTCGCAGAGCCGTAAATGCCCGCGTCGTTTCCAAGCCTGGCCAGCGTAAACAGCGCGCCGCGGCAGCCGCTGAACGCATATTTCTGATAATTTTTCTGAATGTAGTCGATCAGCACGTTCCCCGCCTTGGAAACGCCGCCGCCGATTACAAAGATCTCGGGATTGACCACGCCGGCCACAATCGCCAGCGCCTTGCCCAGATACCAGCCGAAATCCTCCGCCACTTCCACCGCCAGAGGATCGCCCTGCTTCACGGCGTCCCATACGGCCTTTGCGCTGACGGCACGGTCCCTGAGCATGCTGGGCCGGTCGCTCTCCGCCAGCTTGCGGTTGGCCAGGCGGACCACCCCGGTAGCGGAAACATACTGCTCCAGGCAGCCTTTATTCCCGCAGTTGCAGGAAGTCTCTTCCCCGTCTTCCACATGGACATGGCCGATCTCCCCCGCGGAACCGGTGGATCCGGAAAGGATCCTGCCGTGGACGATCACGCCGCCGCCCACGCCCGTTCCCAGCGTCACGAGCACCACGTCCGTATATCCCTTTGCGCCGCCCTGCCACATCTCTCCTAAGGCCGCCACATTGGCGTCGTTGCCGGCTTCCACCGGCATATTCAAAAGCCTCTGAAGCTCTTTTTTGATGCTGAACGTCCCCCAGCCCAGGTTGACCGCGCCGTAAACGGTGCCTTCGGAATCCACGGGGCCCGGCGCTCCCACGCCTACGCCCAGCACTTCGTCCCGGCTCATCTGCCGTTCATCCATCTTTTTTTGGATGCTCCTGGCCACGTCCGGAAGGATCGCCTTCCCGTTGTCCTCCGTCACCGTAGGAATCTCCCACTTCTCCAGCAGATCGCCCGATGCATTGAAAAGGCCCAGCTTCACCGTGGTGCCTCCGATATCAACGCCGAAACAATATCTGTTCATCCCCTCAGTCCTCCTCTTCTTCTCTCCTGCGCGCCAGGGAATTCTGCACACGGGTGTACAGCTCCTGAGCCGCATTATAACCCATCTTCTTCTGTCTGTGGTTAACCGCTGCGGATTCGCAGATCACAGCCAGATTCCGTCCGGGACGGATGGGAATGCTGTGGCACACCACCTTATTGCCCAGATATTCCGTATATTCTTCTTCCAGGCCCAGGCGGTCGTACTCTTTTTCCTTATCCCAGTCTTCCAGCCGGATGACCAGGTCGATGTTCTGGGTTTCCTTGACGTTGGACGCGCCGAACAGCGCTTTGACGTCGATAATGCCGATCCCGCGCACCTCGATGAAATGCTTCGTAATATCGGGTGCGGAACCCACCAGCGTATCGTCGCTGACCTTGCGGATCTCCACCACGTCGTCGGACACCAGGCGGTGTCCCCTCTTGATCAGCTCCAGGGCCGCCTCCGACTTGCCGATGCCGCTTTCGCCGGTGATCAGCACCCCTTCGCCGTAAACGTCCACCAGCACGCCGTGCACGGAAATGCAGGGCGCCAGCTTGACGTTGAGCCAGCGGATGATCTCTGCCTTAAAGGCGCTGGTGGCCTTTTTGGTCAGAAGCAGGGGCACTCCCTTTTCAATGGCCATCTGCCTAAACAGCTCGTCCGGATGCAGGTCCCGGCAGAAGATAATACAGGGAATCGGATAGGAAAGCAGCGCCTCCAGCACCTCCCTTTCCTTACTCTCGGACATGCTGCTGATATAGGAATACTCCACAAAGCCGATGATCTGCAGGCGCGTGGCCTCAAAATGCTCGAAATAGCCCGCCATGGGCAGCGCGGGCCGGTTGATGTCCGGCTGCGTGATCTTGATCCCCTTCACGTCGATTTCCGGCGTCAGGTTTTCCAGTTTCATCTTCTCGATAATATTCGTAAGACTGATACTTGCCATACCCTTTCTCCTTTTCCCCTTCGTTTCATTTATCTTATCACAGTTTCGAAGCCGAAACAACGGTTTCCTTTTCTTTTCCTTTCCGGAAGAAGGCATAGATTTCCTCCCCCACAGAGAGGGGCAGCTGCGCCCGCCGGCTCAGCTCTTGCGCAGTAGCGTTCCGGATTTCCTCGATGGAAGAAAAGCAGCGCATCAGCGCCTTCCGCCGGGCCGGTCCCACGCCGGGGATCCCGTCCAGCACGCTTTTGACCTGGTCTTTGCTTCGCAGGGAACGGTGGTACTCGATGGCAAACCGGTGGGCTTCGTCCTGAATCCGGGTAATCAGCTTAAATCCTTCGGAATTGTGATCGATGGGGATTTCCTCATTCCGGTAATACAGCCCCCTGGTGCGGTGGTTATCGTCCTTTACCATGCCGCAGACCGGGATGGACAGTCCCAGCTCGTCCAGCACCTGCTGCGCTACGTTTACCTGTCCCTTTCCGCCGTCCATCAGCAGAAGGTCCGGAAACTTTGTAAAGCTGCCGAATTCCCCGGGCAGCTGTTTTTCTTCCAGTTCCCTTGCTTCCTCCAGGCCGTGCACAAAACGCCTGGTGAGCACTTCCTTCATGCAGGCATAGTCGTCCGGCCCCGCCACCGTGCGGATTTTGAATTTCCGGTAATCGCTGCGCCTGGGTTTTCCCTTTTCATAAACCACCATGGAACCCACATTTTCAAATCCGCTGATATTTGAAATATCGAAAGCTTCCATCCGGTTTAAGACAGGAAGCTGCAAAAGTCCGGCAATCTCCCGGGCCGCGCCGATGGTGCGGGCCTCCTCCCTGCGGATCCTCTCCCGGTCTTTGTCCAGCACCATGCGGGCGTTTTTTGCCGCCAGTTCCACCAGCTTCTCCTTCTGCCCCTTTTTCGGCACGCGGATGAAAACCCTTGCGCCCCGGCGGGCGGTAAGCCATTCCTCCAGCACCGGGATTTCGTCGATTTCCCTCTGCAGGATCAGTTCCCTGGGCACAAAGGGCGTGCCGGCATAAAACTGCTTTACAAAGTCCAACAGGATCTGGGATTTGTCGGAATCCTCCACCCGGGTCATGTAGAAGTGTTCCCTCCCGATCAGCTTGCCTGCGCGGACAAAAAAGACCTGCACCACCGCCTCCGCGCCGTCCTTGTCCAGGGCGATAATGTCTTTGTCCTCCCCGTCGCTGTCCGTGATTTTCTGTTTCTGGGAAACCTGCTTTACGCTGTTGTACAGGTCCCGGATCCGGGCCGCCTCTTCAAATTCGAGGGCTTCGGCCGCGGCCTCCATCTTCGCCTGCAGTTCGTCTAAGATCATCCCGTAATTGCCGTTTAAAAATTCCAGCGCCCGGTCCACGTTTCTGCGGTATTCCTCCCGGCTGATCTTTCCCTGGCAGGGCGCCATGCACTGCCCGATGTGATAATTCAGGCAGGGGCGGTCCAGGCCGCAGTCCCTGGGAAGGTTCCGGCTGCAGGTGCGCAGCTTAAACAGCTTGTTGAGCAGCTCGATGGTGTCCTTGACCGCAGCCGCGGAAGTAAAGGGGCCGAAATACCGGGATTTGTCCTTTTTCATCAGGCGGGAAAAGAGCACCCTGGGGAAGGGCTCCCCCACGGTCACCTTGATGTAGGGATAGGTTTTATCGTCCTTTAACATGGTGTTGTACTTGGGGTTATGTTCCTTGATCAGGTTGTTTTCCAGCACCAGCGCTTCCAGTTCGGAATCCGTCACAATATATTCAAACCGCGCAATCAGGCTCACCATCTTCTGGATCTTGGGGCTTTTGACCGTGCTGTCCCGGAAGTAGGAACGCACCCGGTTCCTTAGGCTGACCGCCTTCCCCACATAAATGATATTGTCCTGTGCATCGTGCATCAGGTAAACCCCGGGCTTTGCCGGCAGCTTTTTGAGCTCTTCTTCAAAGCAGAACATCCTTTCCTCCCTGCATACGCTGTGCGCCGTCTGAAAAAGGGGCCGCCGCGCGTTTGCAGCAGTCCCCTCTCCTGGTCCTATTTTTCAGCCTTCGTGTCCTTCTTCTTTTCCGCCGTCTTTTGCGTCCCCGGCAGAATCCTTGTTTTGAAGCACCGCCCCGGAAAACTGCCCCACAGGGCCCTGGTATCTGGCTTCCGGTCCGGGGGAAGGAGGCGTCCAGCGCCCGCTTTCTCCTGCGTCCTGCCCCTGCGCTGTCCCTTCCGGGCCCACAGGCTGCTGCTCCTTTCGTTTCTCCTGCTCAAACTGCTCCCACGGCTTTGCCTGGGGCTGCACCGGCCGGTCGGGCTCTTTGTTTTCGGAAGTCTCTTCCGGCTCCGGAATGCCTTTGATCTCCCGGTAAATCTTCATAAATTCTTTGCCGGTGATGGTCTCCCTCTCGATCAGGAACGCCGCCAGTTTGTCCATAACCTCCCGGTTGTGGGACAAAAGTTCCAGCGCCTCCTGATAACACTCTTTCAGGATCCGCATCACTTCCTGGTCGATCTCCGCCGCGGTGGCGTCCGAACAGTTCAGTACCGCCCGGCCGTCCAGGTACTGGCTTTCAATGGATTCCAGGCCGATGAGGCCGAACTTTTTGCTCATACCGAAACGGGTCACCATGGAACGGGCCAGGTTGGTCGCCTGCTCGATATCGTTGGCAGCGCCGGTGGTCACCGTGTCAAACACAATTTCCTCCGCCGCCCGGCCGCCCAGATAGCTCACCAGCATATCGTGGATCTCCGCCTCCGTGTTCAGGAACTTCTCTTCTTCCGGCACGTGCATCACGTATCCCAGCGCCCCCATGGTGCGGGGCACAATGGTGATCTTCTGCACGGGCTCGGAATTTTTCTGGAGGGCGGAAATCAGGGCGTGTCCTACTTCGTGATAGGAAACGATACGGCGCTCCTGGGCGCTCATAATGCGGTCCTTTTTCTCCTTGCCCACCAGCACCTGTTCCACCGCTTCAAACAGGTCCTTCTGGCAGACGTATTCCCTGCCTTCCTTGACCGCGTTGATGGCGGCTTCGTTGATCATGTTGGCCAGGTCGGAACCCACGGCGCCGCTGGTCGCCAGCGCAATGGCGTCAAAGTCCACCGTTTCATCCATCCTGACGTCTTTGGCGTGGACCTTTAAAATCTCCACGCGGCCTTTCAGGTCCGGCTTGTCCACAATAATGCGCCGGTCGAACCGGCCCGGGCGCAGCAGCGCCTTGTCCAGAATCTCGGGACGGTTGGTGGCGCCGATCACCAGGATTCCCTTGGACGTGTCAAACCCGTCCATCTCGGAAAGCAGCTGGTTTAACGTCTGCTCCCTTTCTTCGTTGCCGCCGCCGAATTTGGAGTCGCGGCTGCGGCCGATGGCGTCAATTTCGTCGATAAAAATAATACAGGGCGCGTTTTTGGTCGCTTCTTTAAACAGGTCGCGGACACGGGAAGCGCCCACGCCCACATACAGCTCGATAAAGTCCGAACCGGTCAGGGAAAAGAAGGGTACCTTCGCTTCCCCGGCCACCGCCCGGGCCAGAAGGGTCTTGCCGGTTCCGGGAGGCCCTACCAGCAGCGCGCCCTTGGGCAGCTTGGCGCCGATCTTCACATATTTCTGCGGGTTATGCAGAAAATCCACTACTTCCTGCAGCGACTCCTTCGCCTCGTCCTCTCCGGCCACGTCCTTAAACGTAACGCCGGTCTCCTTTTGCACATACACTTTGGCGTTGCTCTTGCCCACGCCCATGGGGCCCCCGCTGCCTCCCATCCGCTTGAACAAAAAGCTCAAAAGCAGCCACATCAGCGCGATTGGCAGCACATAGTACAGGATCATGGTGACAAGGAAGCCGGAATTGTCCGGGATCTCCTTGCCGTAATCCTTAACGCCGTTTTCCTTCAGGAAAGCCTCCAGGGCATCGTCAGACTGGGCTTTGCCGGTATAATAAGTCATCTGGGGGACCGTGGCAAACAGGCCTCCCTGGTGCTCTTCTTCCAGGCGGACGTAGATCTGTTCCTCATCCCAGGTAACCTGTTTGGCCCTGCCTTCCGTCACCAGCTCCTGAAACTTGGGATAGGAAATCTCCTGGTTGGTGGTGCTGTTTAGCATCTTCATAAACAGGCTCATGCTCAAAAGGGTCACCACCGCCGCAACGGCCAGAAGGATCAGGCTGGTCTTTCTGGGATTGCCGCCGGGGCCGCCCTGGCCCCCGGGCCCGCCCTGGCCGTTTCCGGGACCGCCCTGGCTCCCGGAACCACCGGGGCCGCCGTTATAAGAGTTCATATGATTATCCATTCAGTTAACCTTTCTTTTTTTGATAGAAGTGCGCAATTATCTACTAATTATAGACATTAGCGGATTAGAAATCAATAGAAAAACTGTGAAATTCTCTTTGCAATCCTGAAAGCATTCTTAAATTTTTTGAGGAAAACGCTAGATTTTTTTTCCGCATACGTTATATAATCATTGGGTATCCATAACGAACGAAAACGAAGCGGCCGCCAAAAGTCCTGCGGCTGTACAGAAGGAGCCTTACTTATCTATGAATATCGGATTCGACAATCAAAAGTACCTGCAGATGCAGTCTTCCCACATCCGGGAACGGATTTCCATGTTCGGCGACAAGCTGTATCTGGAGTTCGGTGGGAAGCTTTTTGACGACTATCACGCGTCCCGGGTCCTCCCGGGTTTTGAACCGGACAGTAAGCTTAAAATGCTGCTCCAGCTAAAGGACCATGCGGAGATCGTCATCGCCATCGGCGCCGGCGCCCTGGAAAGCAATAAGACCCGCCGGGATTCCGGCCTGACCTACGATCTGGAAGTGATCCGCCTGACGGAAGCCTTCCGCAAAATCGGCCTGATGGTGGGCAGCGTGGTGATCACCCAGTACGCGGGCCAGCCCGCCGCGGATCTGTTCCGCAAAAAGCTGGAAACGCTGGGAATCCGGTGTTATGTTCATTATATTATCGAAGGTTATCCCACCAATGTGGAAAAGATTGTCAGCGAAAAAGGCTACGGCAAAAACGATTATATCGAGACTACCCGCCCGCTGGTGGTAGTGACCGCGCCCGGGCCCGGCAGCGGCAAAATGGCCACCTGCCTTTCCCAGCTCTATCATGACCACAAGCGCGGCATCAATGCCGGCTATGCCAAGTTCGAGACTTTCCCCATCTGGAACCTGCCCTTAAAGCATCCGGTGAACCTGGCGTACGAAGCCGCTACCGCGGACTTAAACGACGTCAACATGATCGACCCCTTCCATCTGGACGCCTACGGCGTTACCACGGTCAACTACAACCGGGACGTGGAAATTTTTCCGGTGCTGAGCGCGATTTTCGAGCAGATCTTAGGCGAGTGTCCCTATAAGTCCCCTACGGATATGGGCGTCAACATGGCGGGCAACTGCATCATCGACGATGAAATCTGCCGGGAGGCTTCCAGACAGGAAATCATCCGCCGCTATTACAACTGCCTGTGCGACTTAAAACGGGGCAACAGTTCCCAGGCCATCCTCTACAAACTGGAGCTTCTGATGAAGCAGGCCGGGGTCACCGTGGCCGACCGCAAGGTGATCGCCGCCGCCATGGAGCGGGAAGAACGCACCGGCGCGCCCGCCGTGGCCATCGAACTTCCGGACGGCACGCTGGTCACCGGCAAAACTTCCGCGCTGCTGGGCGCCGCTTCCGCCTGCCTGCTCAATGCCTTAAAGATCCTGGCAGGGATCGACCACGAAGTGCATCTGGTTTCCCCGGACGCCATCCGTCCCATCCAGACGCTGAAAACCGGTTATCTGGGCAGCATCAATCCCCGGCTGCATACGGACGAGATCCTCATCGCCCTTTCCATCAGCGCGGCCACCAATGAACAGGCCGCCCGCGCGCTGGCAGCCCTTCCCCTGTTAAAGAGCTGCGAGGTACATTCCACCGTGCTTCTTTCCTCCGTGGACGAGGGAATTTTCAAAAAGCTGGACATGCACCTGACCTGCGAGCCCAAGACCGAGGCAAAGGGAAAAGAAGAAAAATAATGCTGCCAAACGCATCCATTCAAAAAATACGCCCCCGGAAGCGCAATGTGAATGCCGCGACGGAGAGTTCATTCACGAAAATTATAACGCGATAACGGGCGAGGGCTTATGCACCGACCGTTTTTCGTGGAGCTGTGTTTTTGTCAGGGAGTTTCTGGAAAATTTTTAAGGGAAATCACCGGCTGAATGCTTCTTTTTCCAGCAAACATTTCAGGGCTGCCGCACGGATTTTCCCGTGTGGCAGCCCCTTTTTCCTTAGAGCAGTTCTTTTGTTTTTCCGGCAAGATACAGCGGGATATTGGTGATCGCGCCGTCCTTGCGATACCCGCGCTTGGAAAAGCGGATGGCGTGTTCGGAATGGCGGTCGGCAATATACCGCTTAAAGGAAGGCGCGGACTTATCTTCGCCGCCCTTTGCTTCGATGGGGATGATCTCTGTGCCGTTTTGCAGCACGAAGTCGATCTCGCC
>CALWGP010000048.1 GCA_944380095.1 uncultured Lachnospiraceae bacterium
GCCCCGTACAGGTTGTTTACCATTGCGGACACGCCTCCCTTGACGCTGCGGTCCGCCCCGATCATGACGACTTTCATCTCATTTTCCCCGCAAAAACAGCTTCCAGCCCTGCCACCAGAACGCACTGCGCAAATCCGGGGGACGTTTTCCCCCATTCAGCCAAAAAGGCCAGTAAGCCCCCAGCAAAAGCAAGGCGTAATTGCGTCCGATATAAACGGATACCGCATGGGCTTCCACCACTGTATACATGGCAAAGGACAGTACCAGCACAAACCCCATATAATCCCCCAGTTTCCGGCAAGTCCACAGCAGGAGGCAAATGGCCAGCACACAGCAGATGCCCGGGATAATGCCGTACCAGAAGAAGAGACGCACGTATCCCATATCAAAATATTCCACGTAATCGGGATCCGAAAAAAGTTTCCAGTTTTCCAGCACCCCGCCCCCGTTTTCAAAGGCGTAGATGCTTACAATCCGGCCCGTAAGAAGCCGGTCCACTTTCAAAACCCATTCCGGCAGGAATTCATACCAGTCGGAAATATAGGCCGCGTATACGGAAAAAGCCACGCCTGCCAGCACGGCCTCGATTCCCGCCAGATAAACCCAGGCCGCCTGCCGCAGCTTCTTTCCATAAGTAAGGAGGGCCGCCAGCGCCAGGGTCGCGGCCATCACCAACAGGGCGGTGCGGGTGCGGGTGGCCGTATAGGTCAGCCAAGTGAGCAGATACAGCAGGGCAAAATGCCAGATTTTCAGCTTTTCCTGCCACAGATAAAGCCCCAGGGTCATCAGGGCCCAAACCATGCAGGCTAAGGCGTTGCTGTTGCCCACGCCCAGGCACAGCCGGGCCACGCCCTCCTTGCTGCCGTATCCTGCCCCGGCGTCCCACACTTCCCCCAGCACGCCGGCAAAGGCAAGGGCCGCCAACACCGCCAGTCCGGCCAAGGTAGTCCAAAACACCGTCTTCATGACCTTCCTGTGATCGATCCCCTTCATGGCGGCTGTAAACACCACAAACCGCACGGTCTCGTCCCGGGTGGAACACAGGTAGCAAATCCCGGCGACCAGGCCGGCAAAAAGGATGGCGGCCCATTCCCGGCGGGTGTACTCCGTCAGGGAAAGCTTCAGGGCAAACAGCAGGAAACTGATGCGGAACATCTGTCCTTCCACCGGATTGATCCAGGAGCTTTTATCCAGGATCACGATGAGGATCTCCAGCAAAAGTCCCAGATAAAAGCAGGCTTCCCCCGCCTTTTGCAGCTTTTCTTTTCTGTTTTGGGTCCATTGGACTGTCCTTCCCATTATGTTCTCCCTTTTTGAAGCAGTTTTTTCCCGGCGGCTTTGACCAGCCCTGCCAGCTCCTCTTTCCGCTTTTGCCGGGCCATCTCTTTCCAAAGCGTCCGGGAAATGCCGTAAGCTTCCATCTTTTCCCAGGGCTGGCGGTATTTCAGCCCGATCCGGGCCAGTTTTTCGCAGAACCGTTCCTCGCACTTTAGGCCAAACTCCCGGAACACAAACCCGTATTCGTACAGGTTTAAGTCCCCGTCCCTTTTGCAGCTTTCGGTCAGCTGGGTTTCGCTGACGCCGATGCAGATCAGCGGTTCCGCCGTACACGCAAAGCCCGGATTGCGCGCCAGCAGGCGCATGTAGTATTCCACATCCACCAGCCAGGTCAGGGAGGGCTCATATTCCAGCCCTGTTTTCCGGTAAAGGGTGGCGCTTGGGGCGCCGATCCAGTTGCCCAAAAACAGGTTTCTGTAATCCGCCCGGATGAGGGCTTCCTGCTCTTTGCTGATGCCCCTGGCAAAGCGGTCCCACTCCTTAGCCGCCGTTTCTTTTCCTTCCTTACGGCCTTCCTTCAAAGTCACCTGCCAGGTGCCGCAAAAAACCAGATCCGTCCCCGGATGCTTTCCGGCAAGCTCCGCCATCCGCGCCAGACTGTCCGGGGCGGCAAACCAGTCGTCGTGGTGCATCATCTTGATCCAGTTTCCCCTGGCAAGGCGGACCGCCCGGTTCCAGTTGCCGGCCGCTCCCTGCCGGACAGGGTTCTTTTCGTAGCGCAGGCCTGGGATCCCTGCCGCCATCACGGCGTCCCGGACGCTTTCGTCCGGTGAATCGTCCGTCACCACCACTTCATAGTCCGGATAGGTCTGCGCCTTCACCGACTCCAGCAGGCGGGCGATTCCGTAAGGGTTTTTGTAGGCCGGTATGCAGATGGAAATTTCGGGCATGGCCAAGCCTCCTTTTCCAGAAGTTTTTCTTTTCTTTATTTCCCCAGCAGCCTGTCCAGTACGGACTTCTTTTCCGGATACAGCAGATATGCGTATTCCTCCAGATGCCGGCGAAGATAGACCGGATAGCTGTCGTCGATGGGTACGATTTCAAAACGGCTCTCCCGCCCCAGGATGTCCTGATGGTTCCGGATATTTTTCTTTACCTTGGAAAGGACGGAACGGTTGTTGTACTCCTGATGGGCCGCGCTTTTGATCTTATATTTCACCCGGTCCGCCACGGATTCGTCCTTCCCGCCCCCCATATAGGAAAAGTGCCATCCGCCGTCCGGCACGCGCACCATCAGGGACTTTTGTTCCTTATCCCGAAGCTGCTCCGTGGTAAAGCGTTTCAGCATGCTGTATTTGCAGATCTTGGTGCCCAGCCACCGCCGGTCGGATCCCGTAAAACCGTCAAACTCCCCTGTGATGGACAAAAGGTTGCCGGACGTTTCTTCCATATCCAGGTAGCAGTAAAAATTGCGCTGGGCCAAGGCGTAGATTTTGCTGTCGTCAAAGTTTTCCAGCACCCGTTTCACCGCTTCGGGATTGGGGATCTCGTCCACGTCGGAAAAAATCACCACGTCGTCGTCTTTCGCCCCTTCCAGCCCTCTTGCCACCGCGCATTTCTGATGACTGTCCCGTAAAAAGGCGCTTACGTCCATGGGGGTATCGTCCACCACCTTATGGATGATCCGGCCCTCAAACTCCGCAAACATTTCCCGGTTTTCCTGAAAATACAAAGGCTTTTTATCCCCGGAAAAGGTCACCGTGGATTCGCTGATCACAAATCTGTCCACCACGTCGCTTAAAACGTGCATCCGCAGTTTCAGGATATCCAGTTCGTTGAAAAATTGAAAACAATCGTATACCATATCCGCCTCCTGATTGCTTGTTCCCGCTAAAATCTGGGGTAATCCGCATTGGTGCCCGCCCACTTGTGAAAGGCGAAGGGGGTGATCCCTTCTATTTCCGGAATCATGGTTTCATGGGCAAAGTACTTCGCCACCTCCAGCGGGGCGATGCGCATGCCCGCCGCCTCCACCAGATGGCGGTTTTTCACGCACAAAAAACCGTCCTCGTTAAAATAACCGTGATCCGCTTCAAAGGGCAGGTTTGCCTCCCTGGGAAAATTCACCAGCCTGCGGCTGCGGATCCCTACGCTGTTGCCCACCCGACAGAGATTGCCGTGGATGTCCCGGTAGGAAAAATCGTCTTTGGGCAGGGGCCAGGGGGAACCAATATAATCGTAGTCCAGAAACTCGTCCCTCCACTGCTCGGGATGGACCACAAAACCGTCCGCATGGACGATCATCACAAAGTCCGTATGCAGATAGTCTCCCAGTTCATAGAGCATTTTGTAATTAAAGCAGTTGATGTCCGTCAGCTTCGAAGTATGGGCATAGCGGATGGTTTTAGGCAAAAAGAGGGGTTTTCTGTGGGTAATGAGCACACAGTCCCCAAAATCAATCCCCTTCATGCTGTATTCCATGGCCTTCACCGTCTGGCGCACGTTGACGCTGGTCATGGCCGCCAGCGTCACCCGGGGAAGCTGGAGCTTTCCGTTTTTCCATTCCATAGCGTGCTTTCCTCCCTTCTCATCCCTGCAATGTCCTGTCCTGCCTTGCAAAACGCATCCGCAGTTTGCGCATCCCGCCCCGATACAGCCGGATCATACGGTAAACCCAACTGCGCAGGCTGCTTCCCGCCTTCCACAGACACTTTTGCAGGCCTTCTGGCGGCCGGTTTAAACGGGCGTAAAGCCGGGACGTTTTTTTGTAGCGTTCCAGCTCCTGCCGGCACTCCTGCGCGGTAAACACCCGCCCTTTCCGGTCCATATAGTGCCAGCCTTCGTAAATATTCTGTTCCGACGCCCAGTAGCCGTCGGACACATTGTGCCTGGCCCAGTATTTGGGCGCCAGGATATACTGCACCGTCTCGCTGCACAGCGCCGGGAAATAGGTGAAGGAAGAATTGGACAGCAGCAGGTATTTCGCGTTTTTCAGGATGGAATAGTCCTTTGCCAGGTCGAAGTTGTAGGCCGGGACGCCGGGCAGGATCTTCTGGGCCTCCTTCACCTCGTTGGTAATGATCATAAACTCCATGTTAGGATCGATGCGCTTCATCTGCTTCATGCCGTCTTTCCAGTATTTTTTCCGCAAAAACAGCTCGGGGAAATCCATATAATCGGAACAGCGCAGATGAAGGATGCACAGATGGTCCCGGGAAAACTCCCGGCAGTCGTATTCCGGTTTTACTTTCAGCCACCGGCGGATTTCGTCCTTATACTCGTAAAAATAATCTTCCGCCTGCATGTTCCCCATCAGCAGGGTATCATCCGGCACCGAAAACATCCCCGGATCCGTCCCGGCAACATAGCAGCCGTGGGTCATGTCGTGGCGGGATCTGCCCGTATACAGCCGTTCCTCCCGCTCCTGATATACGTTCGTAAAATCTTCTTCCCCGGCGGGCTGTCCCAAGTCCAGGTCCATAAAATACAGGCCGCACCGGCTGTGGATGTTGTTGGCCAAAGTCTCCCCGCCCAGGATGGAAAAGGGCAGTCCTTTCTTTTTGGCGATGCAGCGGGCGGTGACATAGCAAAACAGCTGATTGCCAAGCCCCTGTCCTTTGGATAATTTCGTACCGATCATTCTTCTGACTCCTCCGCCCCGTTTTCCACTACGGTCAGGCTGTCCTTCCCGTAATAGTCCACGATGGAAATGTTGATCCAGTAGTCCTGGCTTCCCTCGTTGCCCACGTCCGCCTTGAACAAAAGATAGGGCTTTGCGGTAAGGTAGGAAACGGTCACGTCCTTCAAGGCGTCGTCGTTATAAAGCTCCAGCCTCCGGGCGTTTTCTTCATAATACTGTGCGGCCTCCCCGTTTGCAAGGGAACGGATGGCCGAAACCGACGTGTAGGTATTTTTGTCCGCCGCCAGCAAAAAAATCCCGCACAAAACGATGCCCCAGACCGCCATCCAGGAAAAGGCTTTTTTTTGCACTTCCCCGGCCAGACGCACCGGCAGGCTGTCCGGCCTGTTATAAGACAGCCATCCCAAGGCGTTTACCAGGTTGAAAAAGACCAGCACATACAGCACGATGCGCATTATGTTTTTGCACCGGGGCGGCCCGTCGCTGGAAGAAGCGTACAGGGTGGGGGTAAACATGGCCGCGAATACGCAGAAGCTTAAAAATACCGTCTTTCCCGGGCCAAAGAAGCGCGTCCCCGCCTCTTGCACCATTTTAAAAATCACGGGCGCCAGCAAAAGAAAGACCGCAAGGGCCAGGGGCGTCATCCATTCCGTAACGTACACCGCCGCCCAGTAAAAGGAAAGGACAATAGCCGCTATAGCGCCCATTCCCTCCGCCGTGGTTTCCCGGACGGAGTTGCCCGGGGCCAGCACGTTAAAGCCAAAGCCGATGAGATTCGTAAGCAGCGGCAAAAGGATCCACAGCTGCCTTTTTTCCTTTCTGCGCGCCTCCCCCTCCCGGGTCCGGATCCCGTAAAGCACGTACAGAAGGAAAAATACCATCAGGATGCAGGACTGCAGGCCGGTCAGCAGGTTGGCCCCGCCCAGTACAAAGGCGAGAAAACACGACAGTACCAGCAGGACCGCCCGTTTCCCCTTTCCGGCAGCCTGATAAAAGGACAAAAGCACCGCCGCCTGGAAAAACAGCACGGACTGCATGAACACATAATGCAGTGCCCCGTTATACCAAAACAGCCCGTCCGCCGGGGCCACCATGGTCTGGAAACAGAGGAACAAAAGAAGCAAAACGCACAGTCCCCGCCGGCACGCGCTGCCGCAGCCTGCACATTTTTTCAGCACCACATGCAAAAGGGCCCAAAGACCAAAACCCAGCATACCGGTCATCAAAAAAACCGTAAGGAAATACCATTTTTCATCCAGAATCCCCGGGGAAAGGGTCATCAGGAAAATGGAGGAATAGGTTCCCTGCCACTCCTGCCAGTATTCCAGCGTGGTCTCCAGCGCGGCCCGCAGGACCGCCGTCAGGGTCCCCGCCGCCTTCCAGGCCCCGTGGGTCTTCACGCCATAGGTATAGTCGTCACAGCCCGGCACCGTATAAAAAGACAGCGCCCAGACGGGGACCATGCTGGCCAGAAATCCCAGCAGGGCCGCCCAAAACATCCACCTCTCCGGTTCCCTTTTGATCTTCATCCACAAATTCTTCATCTTGTCGGTCCTTTTGGTCATCGTTCGTCAGGCAGGACGGTCTGCCGGATCTTGCCGCCGTCCACCTTATAAATGATATCACAGTTCTCAATGGTGCGCAGCCTGTGCGCAATAATAATCAGCGTCTTGCGGCCGTGGAAGCTGTCGATGGCTTCCATGATCGCGCTCTCCGTATCCGTATCCAGAGCGCTGGTAGCCTCGTCGAATACCAGGATTTCCGGGTTGTGGTACAGCGCCCTGGCGATTCCCAGACGCTGGCGCTGGCCGCCGGAAAGGCGTATGCCCCTCTCCCCGATGGTGGTCCAGATCTCCTGGGGCATTTTTTTGACAAAATCCTTCATCTGGGCTTCTTCCAGCACCTCCCATACCCGGTTGTCGTCGATTTCATCCTTTGCCACGCCGAAGGCGATGTTTTCCCGGATGGAATCGTCCGTCAGATAAATGGTCTGTGGGATATATCCGATATGGGACAGCCAGGACGGGTAGTTTTCAAAAATATCCCTGCCGTCGCAGAGGATTTTTCCGCTTTTTACTTTCAAAAGGCCCAGCAGGATGTCCACCGCCGTGGTCTTTCCCGCGCCGGAAGGGCCCATAACGCCCACGGATTTTCCCACCGGGACGGTCATTTCGGCATCCACCAGCACCGGTTTGTCCGATTCGGGGTACTGGTAGGTGATGCCTTCCATCCGGATTTCCTTTTCCAGACGGATGGGTTCCCCTGTTACGGTGTCCGCTTTTTCATATCTTCCCTTCAGCTTATAGGAAGTAAAGTCCACGTTTTCATAGACATAGTTGACGCTTGGCTCATAAAAGGCGATGTTGGTCAGGTGGGTATTGATCCGGTTGATGGAAGGCATAAGCCGCATGGCCGCCACCGCAAAGGCGGAAATCTGGGGCATCAGTTCCGTCAGGTCCTGGCTTCTGACGATGCATACCGCCAGATAGGCCAAAATCCCGCAGATGCTGAACGTTTCGATGAGCAGCCTGGGCATGTTGTTTAGCACCGTATAGTTGGTGGTCAGCTTCGCGTTCCGTTCGGAATATTTGCCGAAGCTTCCGGCAAAGAAATTCTCCTTGTTCAGGATTTTCACGTCTTTGATGCCGTAGATGGACTGGAGCTTCCATTTGCCCATCTGGCTCTGGATTTTCTGGGAAGTCCGTCCCAGCCGGTTTAAGGTGGGCTTTAAGACCCAGATCACGATGATGGTCATGCCCACCGCAATAAACAAAAGCATCAGGGTCATCACCGGGTTGGTGATCAAAAGCGTCAGTCCCAGCACCAGGGAAACCATGCCCTCCGTCCCCAGCTGGATAAATTCCATCAGGGTGGTGAACACTTTGGGCACATCCCCGTCGATGGTCCGAAAGACCGTGGGGATATCCGCGTTCAGGTAGTATTCATAGGGCCGGTTTAAATATTCTTCCAGCATGTAGCTGATGGTCCTGGACTGGTTTTTGTTGACGAAACGGGCCTGCACCCAGGTCTGCAAAAGCAGATAGGCGTTTTTAATGATGAAAACAGCAATAATGGCCGCGATCATAAACAGAAGCCACTCGTTTGCCGTATCAAAGGGCAAAAAGTCATCCAGCAGCCGGATATACCACTTTTCCAGCAGCGCATCCCCTGCCATGACCCCTTCCACTACCGGCATAATAAGGCCCACGCCCAGCATTTCCAGCATGGCGCCGAAAAACATCATCAGCCCAAGGCCCGCCATCTTTTTTTTCTGCTCCCGGTTTAAGATGTGCATCAGTTTTTTGAATATTGCGGTCATCTCGTCCCCATTCCTTTCACAGTACGGTCATTTCTTTCGTATAAATATCCCGGCAGCTGCGCCCGTTGAGCCACCGCGAAGGCGCGATCACGATTTTTTTTGGATTTTCGTTCAGCCAGGCGCCCCACCAGGAAAAAGAGCTGTTGGCGATGATCTGATGGCTGCATAAATGCATCAGGTACAGATCCTCATAGCCTGCGTCCTCGCTGCCCCCTTCCACCGTCACCAGGTCCCGGCCGCTGTAATGCTCTTTCACCCAGTCCGGGTCGTTGGAAAAGAAGAAAAAAGCAGCGTCCGGCACCCGCTTTTTCATGGTGTATATGGCCTTTTCATACCATTCGTCGGTGCAGATCCCCTGGTACAGGCCAAAAAATTTGGGATCCAGATAGTCCCCCCGGCGCAGATGGACGGCCACGGCCCTGCCCTTGTTTTCCAGGATCCGCTCCCGGTATCCTTTCACCCTCTTATTGAAAACCAGGTTCCGGAACCGGTAGGCGTTTCGCACCTGGTCCTGAATGTCTTCAAAATAGCGCTCCGACTGAAAACATCCCTGCAAAAGGGCCGGTTCCTTCCGAAACACCAGCGGGTCGAAGTCGCAGCCTGCTTCCCGGTAGGACAGGTCCTTTCTTCCAAACAGCTTCCTTCGGATCCGGGAGACAGGGTCCGCAAAGGAATCCGTCATCTCCCGCAGCTGCCGGGGCCCGGCCGCCCGGTAGGAAAGGCCGAAAACGTCCAGCTGCTTCGTCCGCTGTCCCGGGCCGTAGCAGGTGACGTCGTCTAGGAACACTTCCTTTCCCATGGATTGAAGCTTTAAATAGAGCGCATATTCAAACATCTGATTGCCCAGCCCGCCGGACAACTGCACGATCACCATGGAATCCCTATCCTTTCCGCCTCTTTCGCAGCTTCTGTCTCGCCGGCAGGACGAAACGGTCATTGACCGCCATGGCTGCCCGGTACAGCGCCGGGGAAAGCAAAAACAGTTTCAGTTTCCGATACTCGTTGGGATTGGCCCGGGGGATGGCAAAAATTTCCGGATACCGGTCTTTTCCTTCCCGCAGCCGTTTTGCCAGGTCCGCAAGATGGGCCTGTTTTTCCGGGTCTTTGCTGCGCACCACCTGAGTATAAAACAGCATCAGCCGCTTGTACAGGGAATAATCCTGCAAAAGGGCCAGATCATTTCTCCCGATGGACCGCAAATAGGCGCTGCGGTCATACAGGTTGGGGATCAGGTCCGTAAAAATCCTGGGGTTGATTCCCTTATTCATAATGCTGGTGCTGCGGTCGCACACGTAGTTGTAGCAGGCCTGGTCCAAAAACACGCTGCGCTTCGGCAGGTTCAGCAGCTGGATGGTATAAAGCATATCCTCATACCAGCGGGGCGGGAATTTCAGCCCGCCCAGGATGGAACGTTTGTACAGCTTGTTCCAGGCGGCATTCTGAATGGGCAGCAAATCTTCCTCTTCCAGATAGCGTTCCAGGATTTCCTGTCCTTCCATCACCACCAGCCGGCCCGTGGAACGGTCCACCACGCCGTCCCGATAGATCCGCTTATACTGGCATACCGCCAGGTCCGCCTCCTGATCTTTCAAAGCCGAGAGCATCTTTTCATACATTTCCGGCTCCAGCCAGTCGTCCCCGTCCACAAAAGCCAGGTAGGTCCCCGTGGCCTGCTCCATCCCCACGTTGCGGGAGGAAAAAAGGCCCCCGTTTTTTTTGTGGATGACCCGCACCCTGGAATCCTGCTTTGCATACCGGTCGCAGATTTCGGGGCAGCGGTCCGTGGACCCGTCGTCCACCAGGATCACTTCCAGATTCCGGTAAGTCTGGTTTAATATGGATTCAATGGCCCGTTCCAGAAAGGCGTCGCTGTTGTACACCGCCACCGCCACGGAGATGACCTCCGTCTGTTTTTCTTCGGGAATCGGTTCGGGCCGATAGTCCCGGATTACCTGCATAGGACCAGTCCCCCTTTCCTGTAAAATTCCGCCAGTCTCCGGATCCCTTCCGTCAGGGGCAAGGGAGACAGGGGGCCGAAATCCGCTTCATAGCGGCTTACGTCCAGCACGTTGACGGGCACGTCCACCGGGCGTCCGGGCAGGAAACGCACTTCCGGCTTTTTTCCCAGCACCGTTTCAATGGCTTCGATTACGTCCAGCAGGGTATGGCCTTTCCCGCAGCCTAGGTTGTACAGCCGGCTGCGCCCCCGTCCCTGGGCGATCTGCAAAATGCCCCGCACCGCGTCGTCGATATAAAGATAGTCCCGCACCACGGAGCCGTCCCCGTATACTTCGATGGGCTCTCCCTTTATGGCGCGGTAAGTAAAAGTGGTCACCGCCCCCTGCACCCCGTTGGGCCGCTGCCAGGGGCCATAGGGGTTGGAAAGGCGGACGATGCGATAGTCCAGCCCGTACATTTCCCGGTAAAGATACAGGATCTTTTCGATGGCCAGTTTCTGCACCCCGTAGGAAGTGATGGGGAAAGCTTCCTCCTCTTCCCGGCAGATCCCATGGTGTTCCCTTCCGTATACCGTGCCTCCCGAAGACAGGAATACCACTTTTTTCACTCCCGCCTTCTGGCAGGCGTCCAGAAACCGGATGGTGGCGATGAGGTTTTCCTCCATTTCCCCGGCCACGTCCCGGTTGGAATTGGAAGGGCAGGTAGTGCTGACCAGGTGATACACGGTTTCCGTTTCCCAAAGATGGAGGGCGTCGATCTCTTGGTCCGTCCCTTCCTTTGCCAGATCCGAAAAGGAGCCGTAAAAGGCCTGCGCCCGGTTTTGTTCCAGTGCTTTTTGCAAAAAGGGGGCGAAGCAGGCGCCGGGGCGGTCAAACAAAAGCAGTCCGTTTTCTTTTTCCAGAAGCCTGCGGCACAGGTTCGTCCCGATAAAGCCCGCGGCCCCCAGGATCAGTGTTTTCTTCTCTTCCATCAGCCCCGCTTCTCCTTTTCCAGCCATTGTTCAAACTGCAGCAAAAACCAGATCTGCTTGCGCCAGATCCCGCGCTGCCAGAAATCCTCCCGCAGCCGTTTCACCGCCGCCGGGTCGAAATAGCCTTCCCTGCAAATTTTCCTTTCTTCCAGAAGGCCCTGCGCCCAGTCCGAAAGGCCCGGTTCTTTCAGCCACTGCCTGACCGGGATGGAAAACCCCTTTTTGGGCCGGTCCATCAGCTCCTTTGGCACATGGCGGTACAGCACTTCCCGCAGCACCAGTTTCCCCGTATCCCGGTCCCGTTTCAGGGAGGGGGGAAGCTTCCAGGCAAATTCCACCACGTCCCTGTCCAGCATGGGGATCCGGGTTTCCAGGGAAACCGCCATGGCGGTGCGGTCCACCTTGGTCAGGATATCGTCCGGATGGTACATCAGAAGGTCCATCAGCATCAGGTTGTTGTACGTCCCCGGCAGAAGGCCGTCCGGATATTCGTCGAACGCGCACTTTGCCCGGCCGGGTGTTACGGTCAGTTTCCCCAGAAAGGGTTCCGACAGGTCGGACCGCCGGTACAGTTCTTCCGGCGTGGCCGCTCCCAGCAGCATCCCCCGGATCCGTTTTTTTTCCGTGCCGGACAGCGGTCCTTCGCACAGCGCCTTCCCCAGCGTCTTTCGCAAGGGAAGGGGGATTTTGCGGATCCGCTCCCAGGCCTGTCCGATGGAGGCGTAGGCGCCGTAGCCGCAGAACAGTTCGTCCCCGCCGTCCCCGCTTAGGGAAACGGTGACGTGGTGCCGGGTCAGGCTGCTTACCAGGTAGGTGGGAATCTGGGAAGAATCCGCGAAAGGTTCCCCGAACATGCCGGCCAGTTTCGGCAGCACCTCTTTGGCGTCTTTCTGGGTGATATACAGGGTGGTGTGCTCCGTCCCCAGATGACGGGCGATCTGCTCCGCCGCCTTTGCCTCGTCATACCCTTCTTCTTCCATGCCGATGGTAAAGGTCTTTACCTTGCGTTCCGACCGGGCCTGCATCAGGGATACCACCGTGGAACTGTCGATGCCCGCGGACAGGAAAGCCCCCAGTTCAACGTCCGCCACCATCTGTTCCCGGACGGCTTTTCCCAAAAGCCGTTCCAGTTCTTCGGAAGCTTCTTTGAGGCTTCCGGTAAAAGGGGCGGCCTGTCCCCGGGTGGCCGCGTCAGCCATGGACCACCAGGTTTCCAGCGTAAATTCCCGGTACGGGGCCTTTGCCCGCAGCAATTTCCCCGGTTCCAGCTTAAAAATGCCCTCATAAATGGTATAGGGGGCCGGGATATAACCGTGGATCATATAGATGTCCAGCACGTCTTTGTTCACCGGGCAGGAAAAGTCCGGCAAATCCGCAATACAGCCGATTTCCGAAGCAAAGACAAAGCTGTTTCCAACGAACCCGTAGTACAAAGGCTTTTCCCCCACCCGGTCCCGCAAAAGCCACAGCTGTCTTTCCCTGCGGTCATACAAAGCGATGGCGAACATTCCCTTGCAGCAGGAAATCCCTTCCTTTACCCCCCAGGCTTCCAGCGCTTCCAGAAGGACTTCCGTGTCGCTTCCCCCTCTCAACCGGGAGAGCTTCCCTTCCCGCCTCAGTCTTTCTTCCACGGCCTTATAATTGTAAATTTCCCCGTTGAAGGCAATGACATACCGCCCGCTGTGGGAAACCATGGGCTGGGCCCCGGAATCGGACAGATCCAGGATGGACAGCCTGCGGTGCCCCAGCACCACGTCCTTTTCTTCGGACGCCCAGACGCCTTCCCCGTCCGGCCCCCGATGGGCCATCCGGTTTTTCATGGTTTCGATATCGGTTTTCCAGTTTTTCGGTCTGTTGCAAAAACCCGCGATCCCGCACATATCCCTTCCTCTGAATCCTTTGCCGCCCGGCGGCAGTTTAATCCTCTATCACTTCCGGCGCCCAGTTTTCGTTTTCGATGTCCGCAAGGCAGGAAGCCTCCGCCTCCGCCTGCTGCGTCTGATACAGCGCCCAGGCGCCGTCCCAGCTTTCATAGCCTTCCTGTCCCCTGCGGTCCGCCAGATCGTAATGCTGCGACAGGTATTCTCCCAAAAAGGCCGTACACTTGCCCTCCCCCAGGGCGTTCACATGGCTGCCGTAATCGTAGAAATCCGTGGAAAAGTCCAGCCCGATCGTTTCGATGTGGGCGTTGAAGTCCAGCACCGGATAGCCTTCTTCTTCAATGGCCCCGATCAGATAGTTGTACTGCAGCCTGGCCTCTTCCTCCATGGCATAGGGGGAAATGATAAAGAGGGCGTCCTTTCCCGACTGCCGGATCCAGTCCAGAAGGTCGTAAAGCACCTCCAGCTGTTTTTCCGGCGGCTCCTTCGTCCCCGTAACGCCGGAAAGATCCTCCTGCACCGCCGGGCCCACCCCGGTTTTGATTTCCAGTCCCTTTAAGGGATGGGGCTTTTCATAGTTCCAGCAGGCCAGCTGACTGGGCATGACCATGGTTTTCCAGTTGGAATGATACTTGAAAATATCAAAGTAATAGGTATACCGTTCGCCCTTGTCGCTGACCAGCGCGTTAATGGCCCGGATGCGGTTGACCGAATATTTCAGGTTGTCCGTTACCCCGCGGGTAAACGCCATGGTATCCTCCCATTCCTCGTCCGGCATGGTGAACATCCGCAGCTCCACAATAAACAGGGACGGATCCTGGGTTTTCTGCGCCTCTTTGAACAGATATTTTATGGCTTTGGGGCGCTGGTTGTTGGTGGACAAAGGGTAGGCTGCGATCCCGTATTCCCCGTACAGCTTCGGGGCGCTGTAATAAGGATATACCGGGCTGGAACCCGCCAAAATCACGTCGATGGTATTCTTTTTTTCCGCATAAAACCCGGTAAACCGGTCCTTTACCCCGCCGTTGGTGCGGACAATGTAGGTCACGGTGACCAGGAGGAATAAAAAGCCGGCCAGGAAAACCGCCGCTTTGGCTGCCTGTTTAATGGTCATATTTTCAATCTTTCTCCTACGCCCTGAAATTCTGATAGATAAACTCCGCCGCGCTGTATTCCGGTCCGTACTGCCCCAGCAAAATCACATAAAACAGCAACGCGTAAAGTACGGCCCAGCGCAGTACCAGCGGTTTCTTTTCAAGCTTCTCCCTAAGCCATCCCTTTTGCTGCCGTACGCTGACCCAGCCAAACAGTAAAAGAGACACCGCCAGAATGGTGAACTCGATCCAGTCCAGCCCATAGGAAAACAGGGAGCCGTCCCATAAAATCCGGAAATTGGCCGCCGAAAATCCCCTGCCGATCATGCGCACCGCGTCCGGCACCGTAGGGCTTCTGAAAAAGACCAGCCCCAGGGTCACCAGGGCAAAGGTCCGAAGCCGCTGGAAAAAGACGAACAGCCTGTTTTCCTCCGAAATATGCCAGGACCTCTTCCATTTTGCAAAAAAGGGTTCCAGCAGTTCGCCGGAAACGATGTAAAACCAGTGCAGCAGGCCGGAGCCGATGATAAAGTTCCAGGTCCCCCCGTGCCAGTAACCGATGGCGAACCACAAAAGGAACATGGCCAAAAACGTGGTCGCCTGTTTCGCCCTTTTTTTGCCCAGCTTCGGCTTTAAGGTTTTGGGCAGCTGCATGAAAAACTTTGTCCGCAGCAGCGGATAGAACAGATACTCCCGCAGCCAGGTCCCCAGGGTAATGTGCCATCTCCTCCAGTATTCGGAAATGGAACGGGACAAAAACGGCGCGCGGAAGTTCTCCGGCAGCTCGATGCCAAAGCACTGGGAAATGCCCAGCACAATGTCCATGCAGCCGGAAAAGTTGGTATATAACTGGAACGTAAACGCCACGGCCCCCACCCAGATGGGAAGCCCTGCATAACTGTCATAGTTGTCGAAAATCTCATTGGCAATCACCGCCGCCCGCTCGGAGATCACCAGCACCTTGAAAAAGCCCCAAAGCATCCGCTGCATGCCAAACGTCACCTGCCGGTAATCCAGCTTGTGGGGCGCATACAGCCGGTTTTCCATCTCCTGGTATTTCAGGATAGGCCCGGAAATCATCACAGGGAAATAGCTTCCGAACAAAAGGAGGCGGAAGTAGTTTTTCTGCACTTTCCCGATCTCATAATACACGTCGAACAGATATCCCAGCAGGGTAAGGGTATAAAAGGAAATCCCCAGCGGGGCCAGAAGGGGAAGCTTAAAAAAGCGCAGCACGCACAATAGCCCCAGGCAAAAAAGGACAGCACAAACGAGAACCCCCCTCTTTTTTTTGGGTTCCGCCGTCCTGTCGATATAAATCGCCGCCCCCCAGACCGCAGCCACCGCGGCCAAAAGATAAAAAACCACATACCAGCCGCCGCTTTGGACCACCGTATCCGACGTCATGAAATAACCCAGGGAAAGCAGCAGCAAAAACGCCCACTGCGCCTTTTTGGGGATCACATAGTACAAAACCAGCGCCAGCGCAAAAAGGCACAGGAAATAAAAGGAAGTAATGCTCATCCTTACCCTTTCTGAACTTTCTGCAGGATAATGTCCGCCATTTCCCCTACGTTTTTCATCGTCACCACCTGGCCCATGGAGAATTTGATCCCGAATTCGCTTTCCACTGCGGCCATCAGGTTAATGTGCTCCAGGGAATCCCAGTCCTCGATATCGTTGGCCGTGGTCTGGTCGTTCACCGTGATGTCCTCGTCGTCGAACACATCCCTAAATACCGCATTCAATCTTTCAAACACTTCTTCTCTGCTCATCGCTTTCTCCTCTCGATTCGTTGAAACGCCGGGCCAAACAGCCGGCGGTTTTTTCATCATCGTATTAGTATATCATGAAACAAAAGGATATTCTACCCATCATTTCATTTATAAAACAGAAATCGTTTCATTTGTAAAACAGAAAACCGCCCCGGTTAAATTGTTGGGACGGCTTTTCTATTAGGACTACGTATGCTTAAGTTTCGAAGGGCAAACTTCATGATTCGGATCGTGCCAAAGCACATCAAAAAATTCATCTTCTCTAATTCCAACGATTCTCCATACATTATTTAGGGAAAATGAAAAAATGGAATCCGAATAATCCTCTAATTTTCTTGCCTTAAATCTATCCACTGCCTCTTTGGATAAAGATTCTATCGAAAGCAAATGGTTTTTGGATCTTCCGTCATCATGCGTTTGACGTTTTGCCTCTGCCCACGTATCCCGATTTTGTTTTTTTATTTGTGCTCTTCGGCATTTATACTACAGGCTCCCATAATATTCACCCATGTCAGCCTTTTTAATGACTGTTTGACATTTCGCTCCATCCGGAAGGGAACCCCGCGCATTTTTCCACGGTTCTTCGCTGTGGGAAAGTTCCCTTAAATCATATGGCTCCATATCTCCATAATCTTTCAATACAATATCAATATCTTCCTTCTGTTCCCGGGTAAGATTATCTAAAGAACCATAGGGAATATCCTCTGCGTCTATAATAAACTTACCCTGATGTACACGAAAAAGTTCCGGACAAACCGGCCCGTTTGCCCACGCCTGGAAATCTTCTTCAAAAAGAGGGGCCTCCGTCCATGCAAGCTCCCAGGCCTGTGAATAATAGCACAATTTCTGAAGCTTCCATGTACTCATACGACCTTTTGACTTCAAAATATATTTTGCCACATCAAAAATATTAGCCATATCCTCACCACCTTTCATACAGCTTATCCCTTCCGTTCCTATTATACTATACAAACAGGTGTTTGTGTAGGTTCCTAATTTTATTTTATAAAATTACCTTTTTCTTTTTTACTTTTTGAATGGAAGTTCTCTGCAATACTTGCAAAATAGTCCTCCCACTCCCGGTTGACCCGCTCCGGGCGGTAGCTTTCCTGAAGCCGCGCCGCTTCCCTTCCCATCC